>NZ_JBFAGS010000006.1:192092-308790 GCF_040653835.1 Micromonospora sp. NPDC050980
ATGCGGGGCCGCCGAACGCGAGGTCGCTGGCCAGCACGGCCGCGCCGGCGACGCCGGCGCGGGGGCCCAGCTCGGAGAGGACGACCGGCAGGTTGCCGGTGGCCAGTGGCAGCGAGCGGCGGTAGACCACGCTGCGGATCTCGGCGAGCAGGATGTGCCCGAGCTGGGCCAGCCCGCCGCCGATCACGATCATCGACGGGTTGGTGAAGCTGACCAGGCCGGCCAGCACGCTGCCGACCCGCCGGCCGCCGTCGCGGATGAGCTGGATGCAGGTGACGTCCCCCTCGACCGCGCCCTGCGCCACGTCCAGCGCGGTCACCACGCCCCGGGCGGTGAACCGCTCGACCAGGGCCGGCGACGCCTCGGCGCGGGCCGCCGCGGTCGCCTCCCGAGCCAGCGCCGCGCCGCTGAACACCGCTTCCAGGCAGCCGAGGTTGCCGCAGGAGCACATCGGGCCGTGCGGGTCGACCTGGATGTGGCCGATGTCGCCGGCGCAGCCGTCGGTGCCCCGATAGACCTCGCCGTTCAGGTAGATGCCGCAGCCGATGCCTGTGCCGATCTTGATGAAGAGGAAGTCGTCGATCGAGTGGGCGACACCGCCGTGCCGCTCGCCGATCGCCATGATGTTGACGTCGTTGTCGACCACCGCCGGGCAGCCGTGCTCGCGGGTCAGCAGCTCGCGGACCGGGAAACGGTCCCAGCCCGGCATGATCGGCGGGGAGACCGGCACCCCGTCGCGGAAGCTCACCGGGCCGGGCACGCCGACGCCGATCGCGTCCAGCCGCTCGTACGCGCCGTCGACCTTCGCCTTGTGCAGCAGCTCGTTGACCCGGTGCAGGGTCACCTTCGGCCCGGAGCGGATGTCGGCTTGCTCGGTGTAGGCGGTGACCGGCTCCAACCGGCCGTTGACCACCTCGACGTCGATCGAGCTGGCACCCAGGTCGACCGAGGCGAAGCGCAGGCGCGGGCTCAGCTCGACCAGGGTGGAGCGACGCCCGCCCCGGGAGGCGGCCAGCCCGGCCTCGGCGACGTAGCCGAGAGCCACCAGGCGTTCCAGCTCGGCGAGCAGGCGCGGGCGGGGCATCTGTAGGCGGTCACCGAGTTCGGCGCGGGAGACCGCGCCCTCGTCCCGGAGCAGCCGCAGGAGCCGCACGTGCAGGGGGTCGACCGTCCGCACCGGCAGTCACCTCCGTGTGGGAGTCGTGCACATCGACGCGACGGCGATGTGTCGTGTCCGACACAGTAGGAGCCTTCCGGGTCACATGTCCATAGCTTCGGCACGTCCGATGCAAACTTTTGTCCATCCGAACAAAAGCGAGTTCCGGATCATGGAAACGCGCCACCCGCCCGGCCCGGCCCCCGCTGTTTCACGGAAAGGGTGGCCATCCGGGCGTGGATGGCCACCCTTTCCGTGAATTAGCGGGTGCGCGAGGGGGGTGGGGTGGGGTCAGCGCGTGGTGGGGGTGTTGCGCTTCTTGCGCAGCTTGCGGTCGTCGCGCAGCTCGACGTACGGCTCCTCGTCCTCGGGCATCCCGGCGGCGATGGCGCGACTGCGCTCCAACTCGGCGTCGAACTCCGCACCGAGCAGGATGGCGATGTTGCTCAGCCAGAGCCAGATCAGGAAGATGATCACGCCGGCCACCGCGCCGTACGTCTCATTGTAGGAGCCGAAGTTGCTGACGTAGAACGCGAACAGGCCGGACACCACCAGCCAGAGCACCACCGCGAGCACCCCGCCCGGGCTGACCCAGCGGAAGCCGCCGTGCTTGGCGTTCGGCGACGCCCAGTAGAGAATCGCGAACATCAGGCTGACCAGCAGCAGCAGCACCGGCCACTTGGCGATGTTCCACACCGTGACCGTCGTAGCGCCCAGGCCGATCGCCTCGCCCGCCTGCTCGGCCAGCCCACCTGTGAACACCACGATCACGGCGCTGATCAGCAGCATCACGCCGATCACCGCGGTCACGCCCAGCCGGATCGGCAGCGTCTTCCAGATCGGCCGGCCCTCCGGCACGTCGTAGATGCTGTTCGAGGCGCGCATGAACGCGGCGACATAGCCGGACGCCGACCAGAACGCCGCGACCAGACCGATCACCGCCGCGACGCTCGCCAGCCCGCCCGAGTCGCCGGCCTGGGTGATCGCGCTCTCGATGATCCCCCGGATGTTCTCCTCCGGCACCGCCTGGTTCACCGTGTCCTGCACGCCCCGGGTGGCCCGGTCGCCGAGCAGACCGAGCACCGAGATCAGCACCAGCAGGCCGGGGAAGATGGAGAGCACGCCGTAGTAGGTGAGCGCGGCGGCCCAGTCGGTCAGGCTGTCGTCCTGAAACTCGCGGGCGGTCCGCTTGAGCGTCGCCACCCAGCCGGTGCCCGGCAGGTCGGTCGGGCTGTCCGGCCCGTCGTCCGGCCCCACCGGACCGGTGCGGTCGCGCTCGTCCCGGTTGGGAGACTCGTCGCCGGCCATCGCACCTCCTCGTCGTCGTGTCGTCCCGAACGACATGCCCCGAGGTGGGGGTGGATAACCGGCTAGGGGTAGAGCAACCTGGCCATCCGCCGGGACGACAGCGCCAGCATCCCGGCGGTCAGCGCCACCAGATAGACCACGTCGAGCAGCCAGGACCAGCCGGACCCGCCCACGCAGACGCCCCGGATCAGGTGCACCGAACGGTAGAGCGGGGTCAGCTCGACCAGCCAGCGCAGCACCGCCGGGTAGGTCTCGGCGGGCACGAACGTGCCGGAGAACAGGAAGAGGGTGAACTGGGCCGAACCCATCAGGTCGAAATCCTGCCAACTGCGCAGCAACGTGGCGACAGTCATGCCGAGCGCGCCGAACGCGAACCCGAGGAGCACAGCCGCCGGGAACGCGACGAGCGCCCGGGCCACGGTGGTCAGGTCCAGCGCCACCATGATCAGGAGGAACGCGGCCGAGTAGAGCGACCCTCGCGCCATCGCCCAGCCCAACTCGCCCAGGGCGATCTCGAACGGCCGCACCGGGGTCGCGATGACCCCGTCGTACAGCTTCATGTATTTCATCTTGCCGAAGAAGTTGAAGGTGGTCTCGGCCAGCGCGCCGCTCATCGCCGACGAGGCGAGCATGGCCGGGGCGACGAACGCCGCGTAGGACACCACCCGGCCACCGGCCAGCGTCAGGTCGCCGACCAGCGCGCCCACGCCGATGCCGATCGACAGCAGGTAGAGCACCGGCTCCACGAAACCGGAGACCAGCACCAGCCAGTAGGCGCTGCGCAACGCGGTGAGGTTGCGCTCGGCCACCGCCGCCGAGCGCCGCGCCCCGGTGACGCCGGCCAGCCGGGGCATGAGGAGAGCGACCACGACACCCCTTTCCTGGACGACTTCCCTAGACGACGAGTTGACGGCGGAACGCCCGCAGCGCCAGCCACCAGCCGGCACCGGCCCAGGCGACGAGGTAGAACAGGTGGCCGGCGACCGACCAGCGCGGCACGACGCCCAGGGTGGCCGCCCGGCACAGGTCGACACCGTGCCAGAGCGGCGACGCCCAGGCGACCGGCCGCAACCCGGCCGGCATCGACTCCACCGGGAAGAACACCCCGGAGAACAGCGTCATCGGGATCACCGCGAACCGGAACAGCAACGCGAGGTAGCTGTCGCTGGGCACCCGCGCGCTGAACGCGAAGACCGGCGCGGCGACCGCCAGCCCGAGCAGCAGGGCGATCGGCGCCACCGCCACCGCCCAGGGTGACCGCAGCGCCCCGAACGCGGCGGTCACCAGCAGGAACGCCACCGCGCTGCTGACCACCCGGAACAGCACGAAGGCCAGGTGACCGGCCACGATGTCGCCGGTGCGCAGCGGCGCGGCCACCTGGGCATGGTAGGTGCGGATCCAATTGAAGTTGCTGTGCACCGGCCAGGTCGACTCGGCGACCGCGACCTGGAAGGCGGTCGAGGCGATCAAGCCCGGCACCAGCCACCACAGGTAGGGCACGCCGTCGACGCCCTGGTCGACGTACGCCCCGACGCCGAAGCCGAACCCGACCACGGTCAGCACCGGCAGCAGGAACGACGAGAAGACGCCCGCGCGCCAGGTGCGCCGGTAGCCGACCAGATAGTGCGCGAGCACCGCCGTCGCCGGCACCCGTGCCACGAAGCGAACCGTCGTCACCCGCACCACCCCCGCCGACCTTCCTACCGGGTGGGTACGACAGGCGCGAGCGCCGGCCGGCCGAGTTGGCGGCATCGGGGCCGTCACCTCGGCCGGGCGGCTCCGGTCAGCGCGGGGCGATCCGGTCGACGAACGCGCGCCAGGCGGCGGGGACGAAGGCCAGCACCGGGCCGGCCGGGTCCTTGGAGTCGCGCACCGCGACCACTCCGGGCAGGTCGCCCGCCACCTCCACGCAGGCTCCACCCTGGCCGTTGCTGCGGCTGCTCTTGCGCCACCGGACGCCATTCAGGTCCATGTCTCCGCCACTTCCGTCACGAGTTCGAGGGACTGCTGGTGCGATAGTGCCTCACCGCGGATCGACTCCCACACCTCGACCATCTGCCGCACGTGCTCGGCGCGGTCGATCACCTGGGCGTGGAGCTGGCCCTCCTGGTAGACCACGTCCTCGCCGTGCGGCGGGGTGGCGATCACGAACGGGGCCGTTCATGTCAGGGTAGGCGCCGCGTGGCCGTGCTCGCCCGCCCGGCTGGCGCTGCTCGGCGAGTATCGCGAGGATCGGACCGCGCTGCTGGTCTACCTCGGGACGCTGCTGTGCGAGGCCACCGCCGACCTGGCCGCCGGGCGGGACGGCACCGCCCCGCAGCGCCTGGCCGACCGCTTCGTCACCTGGGCCCGGGCCCGCTGACCGAGCCGGACGCGCGGGTCAGTCGACCAGGGTGCGGCCGGTCAGGTGGAGGAAGACGTCCTCCAGGCTGCCCCGGCGGATCAGCACGCCGGCCGGTTCCAGACCGCGCCCGGCCACCTCGGCCACCGCGGCGTCGCCGTCGGGCACGTAGAGCAGGATGCGGTCGGGCAGCACCTCGACCCGCTCGCCCAGCCCGTCGAGCTTGCCGGCGAAAGCTTCCTGCGAGTCGCCGGCGAAGCGCAGCTCGACCACCTCACGGGTGGCGTGTCGCTCGATCAGAGCGCGGGGCGAGCCCTCGGCGACGATCCGGCCGCCGTCCATCACCACCAGACGGTCGCAGAGCTGCTCCGCCTCGTCCATGTAGTGGGTGGTGAGCACCAACGTCACGCCCTGCTGCTTGAGCCGGAACAGCCGCTCCCAGACCAGGTGCCGGGCCTGCGGGTCGAGGCCGGTGGTGGGCTCGTCGAGCAGCACGATCTCCGGGTCGTTGACCAGCGCGCGGGCGATCGTCAACCGTCGCTTCATGCCGCCGGACAGCGGGTCGACCTTGCTGTCGGCCCGCTCGGCGAGCTGGACGAAGTCGAGCAGCTCGGCGGCGCGCTCCCGGGCCGTCCGGCGCGGGATGCCGAAGTAGCGCGCGTAGGTGGTGAGGTTCTCCCGGACGGTCAGCTCCGGGTCGAGGCTGTCGAGCTGCGGGCACACGCCGAGCCGGGCCCGGATGGCGGGGCCGTCGCGCACCGGGTCGAGCCCGAGGATGCGCAGCTCACCCCCGGACGGCGGGGAGATGCAGCCGATCATGCGCATGGTGGAGGACTTGCCCGCGCCGTTGGGGCCGAGGAAGCCGAACGCCTCGCCGCGACGGACCTCGACGTCGATGCCGTCGACGGCGGTGAAGTCGCCGAACCGCTTCACCAGCCCCCGTGCCTGGATGAGTGGTTGCCCGATGGTCACCGGCCGACCCTAACCGCCCGGTCCGACACCTCGTCCGCAGGTTACCGTCAGTGACCGAGGTGGACGAAGAATCGCTCCCGGGCGACGTCGCGCTTGACCCTTCCACGGTGTCAGGGCCGAAGCTGGGAGAACCATGTTCAGTATCGGAGAGTTCGCCGGCCTGGGCCGGGTGTCGGTGCGGATGCTGCGCCACTACGACGCCATCGGCCTGTTGCGTCCCGCCCACGTCGATCCGCGCAGCGGCTACCGCTTCTACACCGCCGCGCAACTGCGCCTGCTCAACCGGGTGACCGCCCTCAAGGACCTGGGCTTCACCCTGGCGCAGGTACAGACGCTGATCGACGAGAAGGTGAACGCCGCCGAGCTGCGCGGCATGCTGCGCCTGCGCCGGGCCGAGCTGGCCGCGCGGATGCGGCAGGACACCGCCCGCCTGGCCCAGGTCGACGCGCGCCTCCGCATGATCGAGAGCGAGGGACACATGGACACCGGAGACGTGGTCCGAAAGAGCATCCCGGCGATGCGGGTGGCGCAGTTGTCCGCCACCGCCGCCGGCTACGACCACCCGACATCGATAACCGAGAACCTCACGCCGCTCTATCCGCGCCTGCTCGAGTTGCTGGAGCGGCACCGGGTGGACATCGTCGGCGCGCCGATCGCCTGGTACGAGCCGGCGCCGTCCGAGCCGGGTGACGAGACGATCCGGGTGCACGCGGCGTTCCCGATCGGAACGGCCGAGGCGGAACCCGGCGACGGCTTCGAGGTGGTCATGCTCCCGCCCGTCCCCGACGCGGCGGCCGCGCTGCACCACGGGCCGATGTCGGAGGCGTTCCGCACCGGCCAGAAGATCGCCAACTGGATCGACGACAACGGCCACCGGGCGATCGAGCCGGGCTTCGCCCGCGAGGTCTACCTGGACTGCCCGATGGACCACCTGGACCGGTGGGTCACCGAGATGCAGGTGCCGATCCGCGTCGCACCGGCAGGCCAGGGCCCCGACGTCGAGCCGTCCTAGCACTGCTTTGCCGAACGGCCGCCGGCATCCTTCCCCGACCCGGCTCGTCATCGGATCGTCATGCTAGAGATCCATCGGTGGGGTATGGGTGGAGACATGCTCTGTGTGAAGGGACAATCGGCGGGCCGCGCCTCGTGACCGCCACCACCTGGCCGCTCGTGCCGAGCGTGGTCGCGCTGCTCACCGCGCTGGTGGCGATCGTGTTCGCCGGTGGGAAGCTGGCCCGGACGGCGGACGAGCTGGCGGACCGGACCGGCATGGGCGAGGCGGTGGCCGGTGCGCTGCTGCTCGGCGCGGTGACCTCGCTGCCCGGCATCGCCACCACGATCATCGGTTCGGTCCGGCAGGACGCCGAGTTCGCCCTCGCGAACCCGATCGGTGGCATCGCGGTGCAGACGGTGTGGCTGGCCATCGCCGATCTGCTCTACCGCCGGTCCAACATCGAACACGCGGCGGCGTCACTGGAGAACGTCCTGCAGTCGCTCGTCCTGGTGGCGTTGCTCTGCCTGCCCGTGGTGGCCTACGCGACGCCGAAACTCACCGTCCTCTGGGTGCACCCGGCGAGCCTGCTGATCCCCGTCATCTACCTGTACGGGCTGGTGCTGCTGCGCCGGCTCCGCCGGGAACCGATGTGGTTCGCCCGCCGCACCGCCGACACCCGTCAGGACGTGCCGGCCCCGACGTCGTCGAACGTGAGTCTGCGCCGGTTGTGGTTCCGGCTGGCCGCCCTGGCCGCCGTGGTGGCCGCCACCGGCTACCTGATCGGCCAGGGCGGGCTCGGCGTGGTGGCCGCCACGGGCCTGCCCAGCGGATTCGTGGGCTTCACCGTCACCACGGCGATCACCTCGCTACCGGAACTGATCACCCTCATCGCGGCGATCCGCATCGGGGCGCTGACCCTCGGCATCGGCAACATCCTCGGCGGCAACGCCTTCGACTCCCTGATGATCCTGCTGGCCGACGGCACCTACCGGTCCGGGTCGATCTATTCCGAGGCGAACCTGTCGGGCCTGCTGTTCACCGGCATGACGACCCTGATGACCGCCACCCTGGCGGCCGGGCTGATCATCCGGGAGCGTCGGGGAATCGGCTTCGAGGGAGTCGCCATCCCCGTCATCTACGTGGCCACCGTGCTCCTGCTGCTGCTCCGGCCCGGCTGAGGCCGGCAGCCCTACACGTCGGCGGGCGTGGCGGCGGCCCGGGCCGCCGCCACCAGGCGACCGGTCTCGGCGACCACCGCCTCGTCGTCGGTCGGGGTGCCGGGGTCGTAGCGGACCGTCCAGGTCAGCCCGTCCACGCCGGGCACCCGGCGGGCGGCGATCCGGCCGGCGCCGCCGGGCACCGGGTGGTGCGCGGTGTACGCCACCGAGCCGGTGACCCGGGCCCGCACCTGGTGCGGCAGGTCGCCCGGGTCGAGCAGCAGGTAGGACTCGGCCGGGGCGTCGGCGACCACGAGGTAGCCGTCGCGCTCGGTGACCGGCGCGGCCGGGGTGACGGTGAGTTCGCGGCCGGACCAGACCGCCTTGAGCACGTCGTGCCACCCGAGGCGCTCCCCCCGGCCGGGCAGCCAGAGCCCGCGGTTGCTGGCGACCAGCACACCGTCGCCCTCGCCGTTGCCGGCGGCGGCCCAGGCGAGCACCCGCTCGTCGGCGGCCAGCGGCGGCCGGTCGGCCGGCGGCAGCTTCGGGCGGCGGCGGAAAAGCCCCATCACAGTCCTCCGGCGGCCTGCTCGCGCAGCGCCCGCGCGTGTTGTTCCAACGAGAGCAGCTCCCCGAACAGGGCGAAGTATTCGTCCTTGTGGCTCACCGGGTTGACCCGCTGGATCTTCGACTTGAGGTCCCGGATCCGGCCGGTGACCGAACTCCACTGGAGCCGGGCCATGGTGACCGAGACGTATCTCGGGTCGACCTCGCCGTCGATGCGCAACGGCTCCACCGCCAATTCCCCCACCAGCGCCTGCCCGGCCAGGTCGGCACAGGCGTCGCGGACCCGCTCGATCCAGACCGCGCCACCGGTGGCGCCCGCCGCGCCGCCGGCCGCGGCGACGGCGGCCCGCACAGCGGCGTGCACCGGGTGCTGGTAGTCGCCCGCCTCGACGGCGTCGAACATCGGGCCGGCCAGGACCGGCTCCTGCAACGCCAGTTTCAGCGCCTCCCGCTCCACCATGGACCGGGGGCTGTCCACGGCCGGCGTGGCGGGGCCCGGACGGGCCGGCGCGGGCCGGCCGTCGGCGGGCTGCCCGTTCGCGGCGCTCAGCACGGCCCGCTGCACCGGCTCGATCTCCATGCCGAGGTCGCCGGCGAGCTTGCGGACGTATTCCGGGCGCTTCTCCCGATCCTTGATCTGCGCGACCAGCGGCGCGGCCCGGCGCATGGCCTCCACCCGGCCGTCGACCGTGTCCAGGTCGAACCGGTTGATCACGTGCCGGAGCGCGAAGTCGACGAGCGGCTCGCGGCGGGCCACCAGGTCACGCACGGCCAGGTCGCCCTTGGCCAGCCGCAGGTCGCACGGGTCCATGTTGTCCGGGCTGACCGCGATGAACGTACGCCCGACGAAGCGCTGGTCGTCGGCGAAGGCGCGCAGCGCGGCCTTCTGGCCGGCGGCGTCGCCGTCGAACGTGAAGATGATCTCGCCAGCGTGCTCGTCGCTGTCGAAGAGCACCCGGCGCAGCACCGAGATGTGGTCGGAGCCGAACGCGGTGCCGCAGGTCGCCACCGCGGTCGGGACGTCGGCGAGGTGGCAGGCCATCACGTCGGTGTAGCCCTCGACCACCACCACCTTGCCCTGCTTGGCGATCTCCCGCTTGGCCTGGTCGATGCCGTAGAGGACGTGCGACTTCTTGTAAATCGGCGTCTCGGGGGTATTCAGGTATTTCGGGCCGTCGTCGTCGTCGAAGAGCTTGCGGGCCCCGAAGCCGATCACGTCACCGGTGATGTCCCGGATCGGCCACATCAGCCGGCGGCGGAACCTGTCGATCAGCGAGCCCGACCGGGCCGGGCGGGACAGCCCGCCGGTGACCAGCTCGTCGTGGCTGAAACCCTGCTGGCGCAGGTGCTTGGTGAGCAGGTCCCACCCGTCGGGGGCGAAGCCGCAGCCGTAGCGCTCGGCGGCGGCCCGGTCGAAGCCGCGCCGGGCGAGGAACTCCCGGGCCGGCCGGGCGCCGGCGGTGGTGAGCTGGGCGCGGTAGAACTCGACGGCGGCGGCGTGCGCGGCCACCAGCCGCTGCCGCTGCCCCTGCTGCGGACGGGCGCGTGGGGTGGACCGGTCGTCGGAGACGTAGCGAAGCTGGATGCCGGCGCGGGCGGCGAGACTCTCCACCGACTCGACGAAGCCGAGGTGCTCGGCGTCCATCAGGAACTTGATCGCGTCGCCGCCGATCCCGCAGCCGAAGCAGTAGAACACGTTGCGGGCGGGCGAGACGTTGAACGACGGGCTCTTCTCGTCGTGGAACGGGCAGAGCCCCTTGAGGTTGCCGCCACCGGCCGACTTGAGCGTCACCACCTCGGAGATCACGTCCGCGATGGCGGTGCGCTCGCGGACCAGCGCGATGTCCTCGTCCCGGATCCGCCCCGCCATGACCGCCACCTCCTCGGCCTACATCCTGCCCTGCCGGGCCGACGATCCGGCGGCCGGGGGACGGACGTGTGGCGGACGCCGCCCGTCCCCCGGCGGCTCAGGCCGTGCGGGCCGCCGCGGGGTCGCCGATGCGCGGGAAGGGCTCGATGGAGAAGACCACCTCGACCGGCACCTCGAAGTAGGCCGCGATCCGCAGCGCCAGGTGCAGGCTGGGCCGGAACTCACCGCGTTCCAGGTAGCCGACGGTCTGGTAGTGCACCCCGAGCGCGTCGGCGAGCTGCCGGCGGGAGACGCCCCGTTCGGCGCGCAGCACCGCGATCCGGTTGTGCACGGTCTCGCTCATCGACGCCCTCTCATCCGGCCCGCTGCATGGCCCGCTCCCGCCGCGCCGCGACCCGCGAGCCGGACTCCCGGCGGGCCATCCGGCGCAGCACCACCGGGGCCAGCACCAGCCCGAGCACCGCCCAGGCGCCGAGCACGCCGAGCGTCTCCAGGTGCCGCCAGGAGCCGCCCAGCTCGACCGCCGCCAGATCGGCCGGAAGCAGCGCCGAGCGCATGCCCAAGCCTAGCCAGTAGAGCGGGAAGACCTGGGCGACGCCCTGCACCCAGCCGGGCAGGCCGTTGATCGGGTAGAAGATCCCGGAGAGCGCGATCAGCCCGAAGATCGGCAGCACCACCAGGCCCATGTTGCGTGGGTTCTCGATCACCGAGCCGATCACCGCGCCCAGCGGCAGCGTCGCCACCAGCCCCAGCGGCACCACCCAGGCCAGGGTGAGCCAGGCGTCCGGATCATCGAGCCGCAGCCCGTCCAGGACGAGCAGGCCGGGCGTGAGCTGGATGGTCACCCCGATCAGTGAGATCGCCGTGACGAGCACCAGCTTGCCGACGAGATAACCGAGCATGCCGTCCGGGATCGCCTTGGCGCGCAGCAGCGTGCCGTCCTCCCGGTCGACGATGAGCTGTTGGGCCAGCCCGAGCAGCCCGCCGAAGAGCAGGCCCATGCCGAGCGCGCTGGGCAGCGCGCGGGCGCCGAGGGAGAAGTCGGTGCCGGGCACGGTCGAGCCGCGCATCCAGAACACGGCGACCAGCAGCACCACCGTGGGGAAGAAGTAGTTCCACAGGTCCTGACCGTTGGTGAACGTGGCGCGCAGCTCGATCAGGCCGCGCCGCACCCCGGCCCGCAGCGCGTTGACGGTCGGGTTCATCGCGTCACCTCCTGCTGCCACACCCGCTCGGCCCGGCCGGTGCGGATTCCGGTCTCTTCCTCGTGCACCAGCGCCAGGTAGGCGTCCTCGAGGCTGGCCCGGCGCACCTCCAGCTCCCGCACCCGGTCACCGTGCTCGCGGAGCAGGTCGCGCAGGAAGCCGGTGGCGTCGGCGGTGGCGTGCACGTAGCGCTCGCCGTCGCGGGTCCAGCGGACCTCGGCGTCGGCGGCGACGCGGCGGGCCAACTGGTCGGGCGAGCCCTCGGCGACGATCCGGCCGCCGGCCAGGATCAGGATGCGGTCGGCCAGCTTCTCGGCCTCGGCCAGGTCGTGGGTGGTCAACACGATGGTGCACCGGTCGGTGTCGGTGAGCCGGTGCACCAGCTCGTGGAACTCGCGCCGGGCCACCGGGTCGAAGCCGACCGTCGGCTCGTCGAGGAAGAGCAGCTCCGGCCGCCCGACGATGCCGACCGCCAGGTCGAGCCGGCGGCGCTGGCCGCCGGAGAGTCGGGCCACCCGGGTGCCGGCGTGCGCGGTCAGCCCCACGGTGGCCAGCAGGTCGTCGACCGGCCACGGACGCCGGATCCGGTCGGTGGCGTACGGCGCGTAGAAGTCGCCGAGGTGGGCGAGCAGCTCCCGCACCCGCCACCTGCCGTGGTCGCGCCAGGACTGGAGGACCACGCCGAGCCGGGCGCGCCACCGCTCGTCGCCCCGGGCCGGGTCGACGCCGAGCACCCGGACCGCGCCGGCCGAGGGCAGCCGGAAGCCCTCCAGGATCTCGATGGTGGTGGTCTTGCCGGCGCCGTTGGGCCCGAGCAGCGCGACCACCTCGCCCCGCCGGGCGGTGAGGTCGACGCCGTGCAGCACGTCGACGTCGCCGTAGCGCATGCGCAGGTCGCGCACATCGAGGACCAGATCGTCGTCGGGTGGACCGGTCGGCGCGACGGCATCACGGGAGTCGGTCGCAGTCATACGCCGGAATGTAGCATCTCTACTATGATTCGAGGTACACCCGCTCTGCTCAGCGGCGGGGACGGTGCAACCAGCGGGTGACCGGCGGCGGCTCCTCCTCCTCGTACGACCGGGCCGCGCGCACGGCCGCGGCCAGGCCGGACCGGCGCGGGCGGTTCCCCGAGCGCAGGACCGGGTCGGCGGCCATCTCCCGGACCAGGGACACCGCCAGGCCGAGCATCACCACCACGAACGGCAGCGCCACCAGGATGGTGGCCTGCTGCAACGCGCCCAGACCGCCGGCCAGCAGCAACGCCGCCGCGACCGCGCCGATGAGCACGCCCCACAGCACCACCACGCCACGGTGCGGCCGAAGCGCGCCCCGCGAACTCAGCGAGCCGAGCACCAGCGACGCCGAGTCGGCGCTGGTGACGAAGTAGAGCGCGATCAGCACCATGGCGAGCACGCTGGTCACCGTGGCCAGCGGAAGCGCCTCCAGCAGCCCGAACAGCGCCTGCTCCGAGCCGGCGTCCACGTCGGCCACCAGGTCCCGCGTGCCGGTGGCCTGGGTCCGCAACGCGGTGCCGCCCATCACCGCGAACCAGACCGCGCTCGCGCCGCTGGGCACCAGCAGCACCCCGACCAGGAACTGCCGGACCGTGCGGCCCCGCGAGATGCGAGCGATGAACGTGCCCACGAACGGCGCCCAGGAGATCCACCACGCCCAGTAGAAGATCGTCCACGACCCCAGCCAGGCCGGGTCGGAGAACGCCCCGGTGCGGGTCGACATGCGCACCAGGCCGCTCAGGTAGTCACCGACCGAGGCCGGCAAGACCTCAAGCGTGTAGACCGTCGGGCCGACCACGAACACGAACAGCATCAGCGCCACGGCGATCAGCACGTTTGTGGTGGACAGCCACTTCACGCCGCGATGCAGGCCGGAGAAGGCCGACACCACGAACGCCAGGGTGAGTGCGCCGATGACCACCAACTCGACACCCCGGCTGTCCGGCACGCCGGTCACCAGGTCCAGCCCGGCCGCGACCTGCAGCGCGCCGAGGCCCAGGCTGGTCGCCGAGCCGAACACGGTGGCGAAGACCGCCAGCAGGTCGATCGCCCGGCCGATCGGGCCGTCCGTCCGGGCGCCGAGCAGCGGCGCGAACGCCGACGAGATCCGGTTGCCCCGCCCCTTGCGGAACGTCGAGTAGGCGAGCGCCAGCGCCGCGATCGCGTAGATGCCCCACGGGTGCAGCGTCCAGTGGAAGAGGGTGTACCGCATGGCCGCCGCGGCGGCGGCACCCGTCTGCGGTTCCACGCCGGAGGACGGCGGCGGCGTCGCGTAGTGCTGGATCGGCTCGGCGACGGCGAAGAAGACCAGGCCGATGCCCATCCCGGCGCTGAACATCATGGCGATCCAGGCCAGCGCGTCGAACTCCGGCTCGTCGTCGTCACCGCCCAGCCGGATCCGGCCGAAGCGGGAGGCGGCGAGCACCACCGCCAGCACCAGGAACGCGTCGGCCGCGAGCACGAAGAACCAACCGAACGTGCTGATCGTCCAGCTCAGCCCGGCCGCGCCGAACGACGCCAGGGAACCGCGCGCGAACACCCCCCAGGCCACCACCGCCAGCACCCCGGCCACGCCGAGCCCGAGCACCACCCGGTCGGCCGGCCGCGTCGCCGCCCGTTCCCCCGCCGTCTGTTCCGCCATGGCCCCATCCTGGGCGGCCCTTGGTCGGCGCGGGACGAAACGCCTTACCCGGCCCCCGCCGATCGTGGGAGGTGCGGCACCCGGGACGCGGGTTTCGCACCGGTACCGGAAATGCCGCAGGTCCACCCGACGAGGCGGGTGGCGAGGGTCAGGCGGGGGTGGGGGTGGCCTCCGCGGCCTCGACCTCGGCGTTCCAGGCCGGCTTGGCCGAACGCCAGCCCTCGTCGTCCAGGCCGCGCCGCCAGTAGCCGGAGATGGACAGGTCGTCGCGGGGCACCCCCCGGTCCACCCGCAGCAGGCGACGCAACTCCTTCACCGCGCCGGCCTCGCCGTGCACGAACGCGTGCACCCGGCCGGGCGGGAACTCCAACGCCCGGACCGCCTCGACCAGCGCCGCGCCGACCGGCCGTCCGGCCCGGTGCAGCCAGCGCAGCTCGACCGCGCCGGCGCTGGCCAGCGGCAGCTCGTCGGCGGGGCCGGACACCTCGACGTAGACCCGGGCCGGCGCACCGGCCGGCAGCCGCTCCAGGGCGGCGGCGATCGCCGGCAACGCGCTCTCGTCGCCGGCCAGCAGGTGCCAGTCGGCCGTCGGATCCGGCGCGTACGCGCCGCCGGGCCCGGTGAACAGCACCCGGTCGCCGGGGCGCAGCGCCGCGGCCCACGGACCGGCCAGCCCCTCGTCGCCGTGGTGGACCACGTCGACGGTCAGCTCGCCGGCCGCCGCGTCCCAGGCCCGCACCGTGTACGCCCGCAGCCGCGGCCACCGCGACGCCGGGAACTCCCGCTTGATGGTGGCCAGGTCGGTCGGGTGCGGATAGGTCACCCCGGCCGGCGCGAAGACGAACTTCACGTAGTGGTCGGTGTGGGCGCCCACCGGCAGACCGGCCAGCTCCGGGCCGCCCAGCACGAGGCGGATCAGGTGCGGGGTGGGCCGCGTGGTGCGGACGACCGTGGCGGCGGTGAGCTTCTTCGGGCGATCCGTCATGCGCTTAGGTTACCCTAACTTCACGCCGGCTCCGTGGGGGCGGTCGGTCAGCTCGGCGACACCAGCCGGGCGTGCCAGGCCAGGGCGGCCGGGTCGGTGAGCGAGGCCACCTGGTCGATCACCACGCGCAGCCGGGCGGCGTCGTCCGGAGCGTCCCGCCAGAGCGGGGCGAAGACCTCGTCGAGCGCGTCCGGGGCGCGGTCGAGCAGCGTGGCGACCAGCTCGGCCAGGACCTCGCGCTGCCGGCCGTAGCGGCCACTGGCGCCGGGGCGGCGCATCACGTAGCGCAGGGCGATGCCCTTGAGCAGCGCACACTGCGCCCGGATCCGGCGCGGCACCACCAGGTCGGCGGCGTAACGGCGATGCGGGCCGGGGCCGTGACGCGCCTCGGTGGCGGCCACCACGGTCGACACGAAACGGCCGGTGAGCACGCTCGTGGTGGCCTTCAACGCGGCCAGCGACCGGTGGCTGCCGTCGTACGCGGCGAGCGGGGCGAGCACCGGGTCGGCGAGCAGCTCGGCCAGCACCTCCCCCAGGTCCTCCGGGGCCTCACCGGAATAGGTGGACGCCACGTCGGCGCAGAGCGCCCGCCGCTCGTCCTCGTCGGCCAGCAACGGGCGCAGGTCCACATATCCGCCGTGGATGCCGTCCTCCACGTCGTGCACCGAGTACGCCACGTCGTCGGCCCAGTCCATCACCTGGGCCTCCAGGCAGCGCCGGTCACCGGGCGGAGCGCCGGCGCGCACCCAGTCGAAGACCGGGCGGTCGTCGGCGTACACGCCGAACTTGCGCTCGCCGGGACGACGCGGCCACGGATATTTGCCGACCGCGTCGAGCGCGGCCCGGGTCAGGTTCAGCCCGGCGGAGCGCCCGTCCGGGGCGAGCACCTTCGCCTCCAGCCGGGTGAGCACCCGCAGTGTCTGCGCGTTGCCCTCGAAGCCGCCGGCGGGGGCGGCGAGGGCGTCCAGGGCGTACTCACCGTTGTGGCCGAACGGCGGGTGACCCAGGTCGTGGGCGAGCCCGGCGGTGTCCACCACGTCGGCGTCACAGCCGAGGCGCGCGCCCATCTCGCGGGCGATCTGCGCCACCTCCAGCGAGTGGGTCAGCCGGGTACGCAGGAAGTCGTCGGTGCCGGCGGTGTGCACCTGGGTCTTCGCGGCGAGCCGGCGGAACGCCGCCGAGTGCAGCACCCGGGCCCGGTCGCGCTCGAACGGCGACCGCCCGTACCCGGTGTCCTTGGGCGCCTCGGCGACCAGCCGCGCCGCGTCGTCAGCAGGCACGCGGACGCAGCGACCGAAGGTCGCGACTGCGGGGCCCGCAACACCGGCTCACTCCGCGCGCTCCCGGAGAACACAGAATTCGTTGCCCTCCGGGTCGGCCAGCACGGTCCACTCCACGTCGCCCTGCCCGACGTCGACGTGCCGCGCGCCCATGTCGACAAGCCGTTCCACCTCGGCCTCCTGGTCGGTCGGGCGCAGGTCGACGTGCAGCCGGTTCTTGCCCGCCTTCGGGCCGGAGGCCGGGACGAACACCAGACCCGGGAGCGTGTCGGGGGTCCGCCGGATCTCCACCTCGTCCGGCTTGTCGGTGATCACCTGATAGCCCAGCGCCTCGGCCCACCAGCGGGCGAGCCGGGACGGGTCCCGGGCGTCGACTACCAGGCTGTCCCAGACGGCGGTCATGCGGCCACCCCTCCTGATCGACACGTGGTGGAAGCTCAGGTTACGCCGGGGTGCCCGCAATGGCGCGTCGGGCGGGTCAGCGGGAGTCGGAGCCGGTCGTGGTGATCACCGCGCGACCGGCCTCCAGCCGGGCCACCGGCACCCGGAACGGCGAGCAGGAGACGTAGTCCAACCCGACGGAGTGGAAGAAGTGCACCGAGTCCGGGTCACCGCCGTGCTCGCCGCAGACGCCGAGCTTGAGCCCGGGCCGGGCCGCCCGGCCCTCCTCGGCGGCGATCCGGACCAGCCGGCCGACGCCGTCGGCGTCGATCGACTCGAACGGCGAGATGCCGAAGATGCCCAGCTCCAGGTAGCGCCAGAAGAACGCGCCCTCCACGTCGTCGCGGGAGAAGCCCCACGCCATCTGGGTCAGGTCGTTGGTGCCGAAGGAGAAGAACTCGGCCGCCTCGGCGATCTGCCCGGCGGTCAGCGCCGCCCGCGGCACCTCGATCATCGTGCCGATCAGCACGTCGACGCCGCTGTCGCCGACCACCTCGGCGATGATCTTCTCGGCCTCCGCCCGTACCGTCTCCAGTTCCTGCACGGCGCCGACCAGCGGCACCATGATCTCCGGGCAGGCCGTCCCGCCGTCGCGGGCGACCGCGACGGCGGCCTCGGCGATGGCGCGGACCTGCATGGCGAACAGGCCCGGGATGACCAGACCGAGCCGGACCCCGCGCAGGCCCAGCATCGGGTTCTCCTCGTGCATCCGCCGCACGGCGGCCAGCAGCGCCTCCTCCTTGGCCACGTCCTCGCCGCGTTCCTGGGCGACCGCGACGTTGACCGCGAGTTGCTCCAGCGGGGGCAGGAACTCGTGCAGCGGCGGGTCGATCAGCCGCACGGTGACCGGCAGCCCGTCCATCTGTCGGAAGATCTCCACGAAGTCGGCCCGCTGCAACGGCAGCAGCGCGGCGAGCGCCTCGTCGCGCTGCTGCCCGCCCTCGGCGAGGATGAGCCGCTCGACCAGTTCCCGGCGGTCGCCCAGGAACATGTGCTCGGTGCGGCACAGGCCGATGCCCTCGGCGCCGAAGCGCCGGGCCCGCGCCGCGTCCGCGCCGGTGTCGGCGTTCGTGCGCACCCGCAGCCGCCGCGCCGCGTCGGCGTGCGTCATGATCCGGTGTACGGCCCGGACCAGCGCGTCGTCGGTGGTCTCCGGGTCGAGTTCGCCCTCGAAGTACTGCACCACCTCGGACGGCATGACCGGCACCTCACCGAGATAGACCTTGCCGGTGGTGCCGTCGATGGAAATCAGATCACCCTCGGTGACGGTCCGCCCGGCCACGGTGAACTTCTTCGCCGGGACGTTCACCTCCAGCTCGTCGGCGCCGGAGACGCAGGTCTTGCCCATGCCGCGGGCCACCACGGCGGCGTGGCTGGTCTTGCCGCCGCGCGAGGTGAGGATGCCGTTGGCGGCGATCATGCCGGTCAGGTCGTCCGGGTTGGTCTCCCGGCGGACCAGGATCACCGGCTCGCCCGCGGCGGCCAACTCGACGGCGCGGGCCGAGGTGAAGACCACCTTGCCGGACGCGGCGCCCGGCGACGCGCCGATGCCCCTGGCGACCGGCTGGAACTCGTGGTCGAGCTGGAAGCGCGGGAACATCAACTGGGCGAGCTGCGCCCCGTTGACCCGGTGCAGCGCCTCGTCCAGGTCGATCAGGCCCTCGTCGACGAGCTGGCCGGCGATGACGAACGCGGCGGCGGCGGTGCGTTTGCCGACCCGGGTCTGCAGCATCCAGAGCTTGCCGCGCTCGATGGTGAACTCGATGTCGCAGAGATCCTTGTAGTGCTCCTCCAGCCGGGCCATGATGCCGAGCAGTTCGTCGTAGGAGGTCTTGTCGAGCTGTTCCAGCTCCTGCAACGGCACCGTGTTGCGGATGCCGGCCACCACGTCCTCGCCCTGGGCGTTGGCCAGGTAGTCGCCGTAGATGCCCTGCGCACCGCTGCCCGGGTCGCGGGTGAACGCCACACCGGTGCCGGAGTCGGGCCCGAGGTTGCCGAAGACCATGCTGACCACGTTGACCGCGGTGCCCAGGTCGGCCGGGATGCGCTCCTGCCGGCGGTAGAGGATGGCCCGCTCCGCGTTCCACGAGTCGAAGACCGCGCGGATGGCCAGGTCGAGCTGCTCCCGCGGCTCCTGCGGAAACTCCCGCCCGGTGTGCTTGGCGAAGATCTTCTTGTACGCGTCGACAAGCCCGCGCAGGTCGTCGGCGTCCAGGTCGAGGTCGTCGTGCGTGCCCTTGGCATGCTTGGCCTCGTCGAGCGCGTGCTCGAACTCCTCGCCGGGCACCTCGCAGACGGTCTTGCCGAACATCTGGATCAGGCGGCGGTAGGAGTCCCAGGCGAACCTGTCGTTCTGCCCCGCCTGCCGGCTCAGGCCGACCACGCTGCGGTCGTTGAGGCCGACGTTGAGGACGGTCTCCATCATGCCGGGCATGGAGAACTTGGCGCCGGAGCGCACCGAGACCAGCAGCGGGTCGTCCGGGTCGCCGAGCCGGCGGCCCATCTGGCGTTCCAGTGCCTCCAGGTGCGCCTCGATCTGCCCGGCCAGGCCGTCCGGCTCGCGCCCGGTCGTCAGGTACGCCTGGCAGGCCTCGGTGGTGATCGTGAAGCCGGGCGGGACGGGCAGGCCGAGGTTGGTCATCTCGGCCAGGTTGGCCCCCTTGCCACCGAGCAGGTCCTTGAGGTCCTTGTTGCCCTCGGCGAAATCGTAGACGTACTTACTCTCGACCGTTTCCTCTTGCGCTGCCACCAGAGCCTCCCACGCGCGCCATTGACACTTAACGAAAATTCAGTTCGGACATACCCCGGGACCGACCACCGATAATCCCGGCTCGTCAGCGCTCGGTGGGCGAAGGTTAAGCGAACTTCGCGAGACCTGGGACCGTTCGGTGACAATCGGCACAACAGTCACCACTGCCCGCGTCCGTACGGGCATTTGGGAACGCTTCCACGCGCAGGATCACGCAATTCCGATTCCCCTCGTACCCTTGACGGCACCGGATATCGCCGAACCTGACCTTTGCCATATCCCGCACGAATACACCCCTCGGAGCCGTCGCCGTGCCGACCAACCCCGCAGTCCCCGAGACCGGGCCGGACCCCGCCCGGACGCCGACCGACCACCTGCCCGGCGGGTCGCCGGCCGACCACCTGCCCGGCCGGCTGACGGCCGCCGGTGAGCTGGCTCGCGTCGCCGCCGAGCGGGCCGCCGACCTGCTCACCCCGCCCGCGCCGGTCCGTCTCGGCGACGTGGTGCCGGCCCCCGAGCAGGTGTTCCCCGACCCGGTCGCCGACTTCACGCTGACCCCGGACGCGGCGATCCGGGTCGACCCCGCCGGTCGGGACGCGGCCGAACAGCTCGCCGGCTGGCTGCGCCCGGCCACCGGGTTTCCGCTCCCGGTGGCCGACACGACCGACCCCGCCGAGGGCCGGTTGACGCTCACCCTCTCGGCCGCCGACGCCGCGCTCGGCGCACCAGGCGGGGACGGGCCCGACACCGGCGGCGCGGCCGGCGACGTGGCGCTCGGTGACGAGGGTTACCGCCTCGACGTCACCGCCGCCGGCATCCGGATCACCGCCGCGACCCGAGCCGGGCTGTTCCACGGCGCACAGACGTTGCGGCAGCTCCTCCCGGCGGCGATCGAGAACGGCGCCCCGGTCACGGAACGCTGGACGGTGCCGGGTGGCACGATCGTCGACCGGCCGCGCTTCGCCTACCGGGGCGTCATGCTCGACGTCGCCCGGCACTTCTTCGGCGTCGCCGACGTGCTGCGGGTCGTCGACCACCTGGCCCGCTACAAGCTCAACCACCTGCACCTGCACCTCACCGACGACCAGGGCTGGCGGATCGCCGTCGACTCCTGGCCCCGGCTCGCCGAGGTCGGCGGCGCCACCGCGGTCGGCGGCGGGCCGGGCGGCTGGTACACCCGGGACGACTACCGGCGCATCGTCGCCCACGCCGCCCGTCGCCACGTGACAGTGGTGCCCGAGATCGACCTGCCCGGGCACACCAACTCGGCGCTCGTCGCCTACCCGGAGCTGGCGCCCGACAAGACCGCGCCGCCGCCCTACACCGGCACAGAGGTCGGGTTCAGCTACGTCGACCCGGCCGACGAGCGGACGTACGCCTTCGTCGCCGACGTCATCGGCGAGGTGGCCGCGCTGACCCCCGGCCCGTGGCTGCACCTCGGCGGCGACGAGGCGTTCAAGGTGCCGGCCGACAGCTACCGCGCCTTCGTCGAGCGGGCCCAGGCGCTGGTCGCGGCCACCGGCAAGACGATCATCGGCTGGCACCAGATCGCCCCGGCCGGGCACGTCGACGGGCGCGTCCTGCAGTGGTGGGGCACCGACGGCGACGACCCCGCGACGGCCGACGCGGTGCGCCGGGGCGCCCGGCTCATCCTCTCCCCCGGCAACCGCGCCTACCTAGACATGAAGTACGCCCCAAACACCCCGATCGGGCACGACTGGGCCGGCCTGGTCGACGTGCGCCGGGCGTACGACTGGGACCCCGGCGCACACGTCGACGGCGTGCCGGCGGCGGCCGTGCTTGGCGTCGAGGCGCCGCTGTGGACCGAGTCGATCACCACTCGCGCCGAGGCCGAGTTCATGATCTTTCCCCGCCTGCCCGCGCTGGCCGAGCTGGGCTGGTCGCCCCGCCACCGGCACGACTGGGCCGGGTTCGCCGAGCGGCTCGCCGGCCACGGCCCGCGCTGGACCGCCGCCGGCATCACCTTCCACCGTTCCCCCGAGATCCCCTGGCCAACCCGGCGCCCCCCGTCCCCCCAGCCCGCCAGAACCCCCGCCTGACTCCCACCCCCACCCCAGCCTCGATCATGAGGTTGGCGGCGACAAACCGGACATGACGTGCCGCCAACTTCATGATCGACACGCGGGAGGGCAGGGCGGGGTGGGTGACGGTGAGGCGTTTTGAGGGAGTATGGGTGGGTATGTTCGGATCGGAGAACGGAATCGATGCCCGCCCCCGGGCGTTGTACCTGGCTCACCCCCGCAGACCGCGAGCTCGCCCCCGAAGACCGCGAGCCGGAGCGCCCAGAACCGGGGAATGCCGGGGCCCACCCGGCGGTTACACCCCCGAGCCGCCGAGCAGGTCGCCACCCGCTGACCGCCGGCCGGCACGGACCTCCCCCGCGGCGCCCCCGCGCCGCACACCCCCGACGCAGAGGAGTCGCATCATGCGTACCGATCTGATCCGCAAGACCGCGCTGACCGTCGCCGGTATCGCCGCCACCGCCGGTGGCATCGCCGGCCCCGCCATCGCCGCCCAGGCCGCCCCGGCCGAGCGCGCCGCCCAGGTCGTCGTCGACCGCAAGAGCCACGGCGAGCGTGAGCTGGACGTGCGCTACGAGGCACAGCCCAACTTCTACTTCTGCGGCCCGGCCGCGGCCCGCAACGCGCTCAGCGTGCAGGGCAAGAACATCGACGTGGACACCATGGCCCAGGAGATGGGCACCACCGAGGCCGGCACCAACTCGATCAACGACATCACGCCGGTGCTGAACAAGGAGACCGGCAAGGACGTCTACAAGTCCACCGAGATCCCGGTGGACAAGGTCGGTGACAAGGTCGACAAGCTGCGCGCCGACATCGTGCGCGCGGTGGACGACGGCCGGGCCGTGGTGGCCAACATCGCCGGCACGGCGACCGACACCGACGGCACCGTCCACTCCTTCGAGGGTGGCCACTACATCAGCGTGGTGGGCTACCGCGACGACGGCAAGATCGTGACGATCGCCGACTCGGCGAACCCGGACCAGGCCGCCTACCGGATGGACGTGGACGCCCTGGCGCACTGGATCGCCAGCCGCGGCTACAGCTCCTGACGAACGTCGACGGGCCCGACCCCCGCGGGGGTCGGGCCCGTCGGTGTACCCGGGTCAGCCGCCCGAGTCGTCCAGCTCCGCACCCTCCGGCGGGGTGTCGTCGTCACGGCTGTCCAGCCAACCGTCGGGCAGGAAGACCTTGCCCGGGGAGTTGGTGCGGCCCCGGGGCTGCCCGAGCGTCTCCACCGGGAACGGCACCGCCGGGTCGAGCTTGCCGAGCAGGTCGTCGAGCTGGGCCAGACTCTCGATCATGGCGAGCGAGCGGCGCAGTTCGCCGCCGATCGGGAAACCCTTCAGATACCAGGCCACGTGCTTGCGGAAGTCGGTGCAGCCGTCCCGCTCGCCCCGGGCCGGACTGCGGGCCCCCGCCACGAACTGCTCCACCAGCAGCTCGGCGTGCCGCCGCATGGTCACCGCCACCTCGCCCAGGGTGGGCAGCCGCCGGTCGGTACGGCCGTCGAACGCGGCCTCCAGGTCGGCGAAGAGCCACGGCCGGCCCAGACAACCGCGCCCCACCACCACGCCGTCCACGCCGGTGTGCGCGACCATCCGCAGCGCGTCCTCGCCCTCCCAGATGTCGCCGTTGCCGAGCACCGGCACGTCGAGCGCCGCCTTGAGCGTGGCGATGGCATCCCAGTCAGCGGTGCCCGAATAGCGCTGCGCCGCCGTACGCCCGTGCAGGGCGACCGCCGCGACACCGGCGTCCTGGGCGGCCAGCCCGGCCTCCACGTACGTCAGGTGGTCGTCGTCGATGCCCTTGCGCATCTTGACCGTGACCGGCACCCCGGCGGGTGACGCGGCGTCCACCGCGGCCCGGACCAGCCGGGCGAAGAGCCGGCGCCGCCACGGCAGCGCGGACCCGCCGCCGCGCCGGGTGACCTTGGGGACCGGGCAGCCGAAGTTGAGGTCGATGTGGTCGGCGAGGTCCCGCTCGACCACGATCCGCACCGCGGCTGCGGTGATCTCCGGGTCGGTGCCGTAGAGCTGGAGGCTGCGGGGGTGCTCGTCGGCGCCGAACGCGATCATGCGAAGCGTCTTCGGGTTCCGCTCGACCAGCGCCCGGGTGGTGATCATCTCGCAGACGTAGATGCCGCCGCCCTGCTCGCGGCAGAGTCGCCGGAAGCCGACGTTGGTGATGCCGGCCATCGGCGCGAGCACCACCGGCGGCCACACGGCATGCGGCCCGATCCTCAGCTCATCCACCGCCCAAGTGTAAGGAGGGGCCCCCTGTTAACGCCTTCTGCATAGCAGGGGCCCCCTGTTAACACGGCGCATATCACAGAGCCGGCGGGACGGCGGAGTGCTCCACAAGCGGGCCGTGTCCACAGGGCGGTGCGCGTGGGGCGGCACGGCGGCGGCGCGGTGGGCCAACCTCCGGGCATGGTTGAACTCGCTCCCGCGCTGGCGGAGACGGCCCACCGGCAGCAGCAGATCCTCACCCGGGCCCAACTGCTCGCCGCCGGCTTCGACGACATGTTCCTCTACCGGCAGACCCGACGCGGCTTGTGGCAACGGGTGCTCCCCGCCACGTACGCGCTGGTCACCGGGACGTTGACGGAGGAGCAGCGGCGGATCTCCGCAGCCCTGTACGCGGGCCCGGAGGCCCAGCTCACCGGGCTGGCGGCGCTGGTCTGGTACGGCTTCCGATACAGCCCGCGGACGGACGCCGTACACCTGATCGTGCCGCACTGGACGCGGCGGAAGTCCTCCGGTCACGCGGTGATCGCCCGCGCGCTTGCCGTCGACGACAAGGCCCGGCGCACGGCGCTCTACCCGGTCTGCTCACCCGCCCGCGCGGTGGTCGACGCGGCTCGCGACCTGCGACAGCTTCGCCCGGTACGGGCCATCGTGGCCGAGGCCGTGCAGCGCGGCTTCACCGACCTCACCGCTCTGGACGAGGAGGTCCGGCGGGCCCGCCGTAGCCGGACGGCCCTCGTCCGGAAGGCGTTCTCCGAGGTGCTCGCCGGCACCAGGTCCGCGCCCGAGGCCGAGTTGCGGGAGTGTCTGGCCGGCAGTCCGGTGCTGCCGGACCTGCTCTGGAATCCGCGGCTGTGCGCCGGGGACGGGCGACGGCTCCCCACGCCGGACGGCTATCTGGCCGACGCGGCGGTGGCGCTGGAGGTGGACTCGCAGGAGTTCCACTTCGCCCCCGGCGACTGGGCGCGCACGCTCGACCGGCACAACGAGCTGAGCCGGTCGGGGGTGCTCATCCTGCACTTCACGCCGGCGCAGATCCGGCGGAGCCCGGCGCTGGTGCGGCGGACGGTGGAGGAGGCGTACGAGGCGCGGCGCGGCCTGGCCGCGACCATCGACGTGCGGGTCGAACCGCCGCCCGCGCAGGTGTGAGACGGGGCCCCTTCTCGACCGGAAACGTTAAGAAGGGGCCCGTGCTTACACCTCAGCAGCCGGGGAGGCGCTCGATGAGGTAGCGCTCGACCTGGTCGAGGGCGACGCGCTCCTGGGCCATGGTGTCCCGGTTGCGCACCGTCACCGCGTCGTCGTCGAGGGTGTCGAAGTCGACGGTGACGCAGAACGGCGTGCCGATCTCGTCCTGCCGGCGGTAGCGGCGGCCGATCGCCTGCGAGTCGTCGAACTCGACCACCCAGCGCTTGCGCAGGTCGGCGGCGAGCTGCTTGGCCTTGGGCGAGAGCGCCTCGTTGCGGGACAGCGGCAGCACCGCCACCTTGACCGGGGCCAGCCGCGGGTCGAAGCGCATCACGGTGCGCTTGTCCACGCCGCCCTTGGTGTTCGGCGCCTCGTCCTCGTCGTACGCCTCCAGCAGGAACGCCAGCACCGCGCGGGTGAGCCCGGCGGCCGGCTCGATCACGTACGGCATCCAGCGCTCGCCCTTGGCCTGGTCGAAGTACGACAGGTCGACGCCGGAGTGCTTGCTGTGCGTGGACAGGTCGAAGTCGGTGCGGTTGGCGATGCCCTCCAGCTCGGCGAACTCGCTGCCGCCGAACTGGAACTTGTACTCGATGTCGACGGTGCGCTTCGAGTAGTGGGAGAGCTTCTCCTTGGGGTGCTCGTAGAAGCGCAGGTTCTCCTCGGACAGGCCCAGGTCGAGATACCAGTTCCAGCGCTCCTGAAGCCAGTATTCGTGCCACTGCTCGTCGGTGCCCGGCTCGACGAAGAACTCCATCTCCATCTGCTCGAACTCGCGGGTGCGGAAGATGAAGTTGCCCGGGGTGATCTCGTTGCGGAACGACTTGCCGGTCTGCGCGATGCCGAACGGCGGCTTCTTGCGGGCGACCGTCTCCACGTTCTTGTAGTTGACGAAGATGCCCTGGGCGGTCTCCGGGCGCAGGTAGTGCAGGCCCTCGTCGCTCTCCACCGGGCCCAGGTAGGTCTTCATCAGGCCGTTGAACATCTTCGGCTCGGTGAAGGTGCCCTTGTTGCCGCAGTTGGGGCAGTTCAGCTCCGTCAGCGAGGTCAGCGGCTTGCCGTGCTTGGCCTCGTACGCCTCCTCCAGGTGGTCGGCGCGGAACCGCTTGTGGCAGGACTGGCACTCGGTCAGCGGGTCGACGAACTCGGCGATGTGGCCGCTGGCCTCCCAGACCTTGCGGGCCAGGATGACCGCGGAGTCGAGGCCGACGACGTCGTCACGCTGTTGGACCATGGTGCGCCACCACTGCCGGCGGACGTTCTCCTTGAGTTCGACGCCGAGCGGGCCGTAGTCCCACGCCGACCGGGTGCCCCCGTAGATCTCGCTGGAGGGGAAGACGAAGCCCCGGCGCTTGGCGAGGCTGACGACGGCGTCGATACGGTCGGCTGGCATGTTTCCTCCTACGCCGGCTGGCGGTCGGCGCGGTCGAGTTGGATGGTTCCGGGCTGTTCGGGACAACGGTACGACCGCCTCGGCCCCGAGCCCAGCAGAATACCGGGCGCGGTCAGCTCACCCCGCAGACCTCCATGCCGCCGGTCTGCCGGTCGGGGGCCAGCGTGACGGTCTGCGCCTCCCGCCGGCCGCCGGCCAGCGTGACGTCCACCGGCACGGTCAGCGTGGCGGTGTCGACCTGGCCCACCCGGTAGCCGGAGATCTGCGGTTCGGTGGCGACCCGCTGCGCGAACTCCGACCGGGACTCGCGTCGCCGGACGTCGTCGCAGAGCTGGTCGTAGGCCGTGGACCACTCCCGGGCGACCAGGGCCTGGTAGTAGTCGTCGGTGACCGCCCGGCCCTGCTCGCCGATCGCCTGCACGTTGCTCACGGCCAGGCCGACGATCGCCGCGCCGCCCCCACCGCAGCAGAGCAGCACGGCCAGCGCGCCGACGCCGAGGGCGAGCCAGAGCCGGGCCCGCCGGCCCTCGGTGGGCGGGGCGGCGAACGGCGGGGCGACGCCGGGACCGGCCGGCGGCGTGGGAACGCCCGGGTCCGCCGGGGTCGCGCCGGGCGGCACGGGTGACGGGGGCGGCGCGGCCGGGCCGGGAGCGGTCATACGCGCCAGGGTAGTGCCCCCGGTCTCAGCGGTGCGGGCCTGCGGCTCGATCGCTGGCGGCGACGACGATCTCGCCCTGCGGGGCGGCGGACGCGAGCGTCTCGAACGCCGACGGCTCGTCCACCGACCGGGCGAGCAGAGGCACCGCAGTGACCTTGACGTCGAAGCCGCCGAGCGCCCGCCGGTAGGCCCCGACCGACTCCCACTCGGTGAGCAGGCACCAGTGGGCGGGGTCGTCGAGCGCCCGCAGCAGTTCGCCGCGCAGGTAGCCGGGGCGGGCGGCGAGCGCGGCCAGCGCGGCGTGCGCCTCCCGGGTGAACTCGTCAGCCGTTTCGGCGTCCACCACGAACCGGTTGGTGACCAGCACGGCGTTCCTCCTCGTAGAGTTTGTGGCATGCAGCGTACGCAGAGTCTCGTGCTGTCCCGGTTGGCCCGGCTCAACCCGACGACGGTGTTCCTCGCCGCGCTGGTGCTGGTGCTGGTCGGCCTGTTCGCGCCCGGTCCGGCCGGTGGCGTCCTGTTGCTGGCGCTGGCCGCCGGGCTGGTCTGGTTGATGTCGGTCACCTGGCCGGTGCAGGCGCCGACGACCCGGGTGCTCCGGCTGCTGATGCTCACCCTGTTGATCGCGGCGGCGCTGGCGAAGCTGATGGTCGGCTGAGCCGCGCCCGGCCGAGCCCGACCCGCGCTGACATGCAAGCATGCGTTTTTGACAATAATTTTCGTTGTCGCGGACAGTTGAGCCCATGACCGTTCGTGCCACCTCCCGCGCCCTGGCCGCCGCCGCCACCGCCCTGCTCGCCCTGGGCGGCGTCGCCGCCTGCTCGGACGGCGGCGGCGGGGGAAGCGACCCGGACAAGGTCGACGTGGTGGCCGCGTTCTACCCGCTGCAGTTCCTCGCCGAGCGGATCGGCGGCGACCGGGTGGTGGTCGACAACCTCACCAAGCCGGGCGCGGAGCCGCACGACCTGGAGCTCAACCCCCGCCAGGTCGGCCAGGTGGTCGACGCCGAGCTGATCGTCTACCTGACCGGCTTCCAGCCGGCAGTGGACGAGGCGGTCGCGCAGAACGGCGGCGACCGCGCGTTCGACGTGGCCGGCGTGGCGCCGCTGCGCGACGCCGCCGCCGGGGGCCACGAGCACGAGGGCGAGGCCGGGCACGAGGAGGAGAGCGGCGGCAAGGACCCGCACCTCTGGCTCGACCCGACCCGGCTGGCCAAGGTCGGTGACCGCCTCGCCGAACGCCTCGGCCGGGCCGACCCGGACCACGCCGCCGACTACACCGCCCGCGCCGGCGCGTTGCGCGCCGAACTGGCGACGCTCGACACCGGGTACGCCGAGGGCCTGCGCACCTGCCAGCGGCGGGAGATCGTGACCAGCCACGCCGCCTTCGGCTACCTGGCCGAGCGCTACCGGTTGGAGCAGATCGGGCTCACCGGGCTGACCCCGGAGTCCGAGCCGTCCCCGCAGCGGCTCGCCGAGGTGGCGGCGGAGGCCCGGGAGCACCGGGCCGGCACCATCTTCTTCGAGACACTGGTCAGCCCGAAGGTCGCCGAGACGATCGCCCGGGAGGTCGGGGCGCGGACGGCGGTCCTGGACCCGATCGAGGGCCCGCCGGCCGAGGGCGACTACCTCTCCGCGATGCGCGCCAACCTGAAGACCCTGCGAACCGCCCTGGACTGCTCATGACCTCACCCGTGATCGAGATCGCGCACGCCACCGTCGGCTACGACGGCCGGCCGGTGCTGCGCGACGTCTCGCTGACGCTGACCGCCGGCGAGGTGGTCGCCGTGCTCGGCGCCAACGGCTCCGGCAAGTCGACGCTGGTGCGCGCCGCGCTCGGTCTGGTGCCGCTCGGCGCCGGGTCGGTCGCCCTGTTCGGCACGCCGCAACGCCGCTTCCGGCAGTGGCACCGCGTCGGGTACGTCCCGCAGCGGCTCGGCGCCGGCGGCGGGGTGCCCGCCACCGTGGCCGAGGTGGTGGCAGCCGGGCGGCTGGCCCGCCGGGGCGTGCTCCGGCCGGCCGGGCGGGCGGACCGGGCGGCGGTGACGGAGGCGCTGCGCGCGGTCGGGCTGGCCGACCGGGCCGGTGATCCGGTGGCCACCCTCTCCGGGGGCCAGCAGCAGCGCGCGCTGATCGCCCGGGCGCTGGCCGGCGGGCCGGAACTGCTGGTGCTCGACGAGCCGACCGCCGGGGTGGACGCGGCCAGCCAGGAGGCGTTCGCGGGGGCGCTGCGCGCGTTCCGCGACGGCGGCGGCACGGTGCTGCTGGTCGCCCACGAGCTGGGGCCGCTGCGCCCGCTGATCAGCCGGGCCGTGGTGGTGCACCAGGGCGGGATCGCCCACGACGGCGCGGTGCCGGAGCCGGCCGGCCACCACGCCGACCCGGACCACGAACACGTGCACCCGCACTGCGACGAGGAGCCCGACGGGCTCTGGACGGGCATCTGAGATGGACCTCTTCCAGTACGACTTCATGCTCCGCGCGCTGGTCGGCGCGCTTGTCATCGGGCTGGCCGCGCCGGCGCTCGGCATCTATCTGGTGCAGCGCCGGCTGGCGCTGATCGGCGACGGCATCGGCCACGTGGCGCTCACCGGCGTCGGCGCGGGGCTGCTGCTCAACCGCTCCCCGGTGCTGGTGGCGGTGCTCGCCGCCACGCTCGGCGCGGTGGTCATCGAGCTGGTCCGCGCGTACGGGCGCACCTCCGGCGACCTGGCGCTGGCGCTGCTCTTCTACGGGGGCATCGCCGGCGGCGTGATGCTGGTCGGGCTCTCCGACGCCAGCAGCGGGTCGCTCAACGCGTACCTCTTCGGGTCGCTGACCACGACGTCGCCGGCCGACCTCGTCACCATCGGCGTGCTCGGCGCGGTGCTGCTGGTGACCATGCTGGTGCTGCGGCCGGCGCTGTTCGCGGTCTGCCACGACGAGGAGTACGCGCGGGTCTCCGGCCTGCCGGTGCGGGCGCTGAACCTGCTCGTCGCGGTCGGCACCGCGGTGACGGTGACCATCGCCATGCGGGCGGTGGGGGTGCTGCTGATCAGCGCGCTGATGGTGGTGCCGGTGGCCACCGCCCAGCAGGTGACCCGTGGTTTCCGGTCGACCATGACCGCAGCGATGGCGTTGGGCCTGTTCGCGGCCGGGGCCGGGGTCTGGGTGGCCGCCACCGCCGACACCGCGCCCGGCGCCTCGGTGGTGCTGGTGGCGATCGGCTCGTTCCTGGCGGTGACGGTGCTGGCGGCCGGCGGGCGGGCGCTGCGGCGGCGGGGCCGGCCGGCGCCGGGCGCGCCCGCGGTCGAGCCGGCCGAGCACGAGGTGCTGCTCGGATGAGGCCGGCGCAACCGGCAGTGGTTATCGTTACGAGGTGACCGGCACCAACGGGTACGACGCCTTCGAGGGCGCGGGTGAGCTGCTGCGCGCCCTCTCGGCCCCGATCCGACTCGCCATCGTGAGCGAGCTGGCCGAGGGCGAGCGCTGCGTGCACGAGCTGGTCGAGAGGCTCGGCGCACCACAGCCGCTGGTCTCCCAGCACCTGCGGGTGCTGCGCGGGGCCGGCGTGGTGCGCGGCTCGCGGCGTGGCCGGGAGATCGCGTACGCCCTGGTCGACGAGCACGTCGCGCACATCGTGGCGGACGCGGTCAGCCACGCCGGGGAGGGACCGTCATGACCACCGGCACCCCACGCACCACCCGACAGCGCAGCGCCGTGAGCGCGCTGCTGGACGAGGTCGAGGGCTTCCACAGCGCCCAGGACCTGCACGCCATGCTCCGCCGCCGGGGCGACCGGATCGGGCTGACCACGGTCTACCGGACGCTGCAGGCGCTCGCCGACGCCGACGAGATCGACGTGATGCGCCCGCCGGGCGGCGAGCACCTCTACCGGCGGTGCAGCGGCGGTCACCACCACCACCTGGTCTGCCGGGCCTGCGGTCGCACCGTCGAGGTGGCCGGCCCGGCGGTGGAGAAGTGGGCCGAGCAGATCTCCGCCGAGCACGGCTTCACCGAGGTCAGCCACACCCTGGAGATCTTCGGCACCTGCCCGGCCTGCGCCGGCCGGTAAATCCGACCGGTGCCGGCACGCCCGGGCCGTGGCAGGCTGTCCGGCGTGAAGATCTACGCCGACCGTTTCCCGACCGCACTCCGTCAGCTCCTGACCGACCTGCTCGTGGTCGTCTGGGTGTACGCGGCGATCCGCTTCGCGCTCTGGCTGCACGATCTGGTGGAGAAGCTCGCCGTACCCGGGCGGAAGCTGGAGGGGGCGGGCAGCGGGCTGGCCGACAACCTGGCCGACGCCGGCGGCAAGGTGGGCCGGGTGCCGCTGGTCGGCGACGAGCTGACCGCGCCGTTCACCCGGGCCGCCGACGCCGCCCGCGCGATGGCCGACGCCGGCCGCGACCAGCAGGAGCTGGTCGGCCAGTTGGCCCTCGCGCTGACCGTCGCGGTGCTGGTGTTCCCGCTCGGCCTGGTGCTCTTCGGCTGGCTGCCGCTGCGGGTGCGCTGGATGCGCCGGGCCGGTGCGGCGAAGGCGATGGCCGCCGCGCCGGCCGGGCGGGACCTGCTGGCGCTGCGCGCGCTCGCCGGTCAGCCGCTGTCGAAGCTCACCCGGATCGCGCCGGACGTGGCCGAGGCGTGGCGGCGCGGCGACGACGCCACAGTCGACGCGCTCGCCGCGCTGGAGCTGCGCGGCTTGGGGCTGCGCAGTGACCGGTAGGGTGTGCCGGTGCTGTACTTCCTGATCGTCGTCGCCGTGCTGCTGCTGGGCTACGCGGGTGTGCTGGTGAGCTTCGTCCGCAAGGGCCGCCGGATCCCGCCGTCGGCGTATCTCGTGCTGGCCGCCCTGAACGGCCTCATCCTGGTCGCGGTGATCGCCTGGGCGGTCGCCCGCCGCTGAGCGGCTGTTAAGAAGGGGCCCCTGCTCTACCGGAGGCGTTAAGAAGGGGCCCCTCCTTTCAGATCCGGCGGCGGACGTCTTCGGTGGTGGACGGGCCCGGCTGCCAGCGGGCGACCCAGGGGAGGTCGGCGGGGGGCGTGACCACGCCGCTCTCCACCGAGGCGTAGCGGCCGGCGACGATCCGCTTCGCGGCGGCCACGTCGACCGAGTCGGTGTTCGACCACAGGCCGGTGAACAGCTCGTCGACGCGCAGCCGCGCCTGCCGGCAGAACAGGTCGGCCAGCTCGACGTTCTCCGGGTGCTCGGACCGCTCGGCGTAGGCCCGGACGCAGACCGCGGACATCGCGAACAGCTCCGCGCCGATGTCCACCACCCGGCCGAGGAACGCCTGCTTGCGCTCCATCTTTCCCTGCCAGCGGGACATCGCGTAGAAGGTCGAGCGGGCCAGCTTGCGCGACGTCCGCTCGACGTGCCGCAGGTGCCCGGCCAACGGCCCGAACTCCGGGTAGGCGCCCGGCGCCTGCCCCTTGCCGACGGCGAGCGTGGGCAGCCACTTCGCGTAGAAGGCGCCGGCCCGCACGCCCGCTGACGCCTTGCGGCCCAGCCCGGCCTCCGGGTCGATGATGTCGCCGGCCACCGACAGGTGCGCGTCGACCGCCTCCCGGGCGATCAGCAGGTGCATGATCTCGGTGGAGCCCTCGAAGATCCGGTTGATCCGCAGGTCGCGCAGGAGCTGCTCGACGGCGGCGGGACGCTCGCCCCGGGCTTCCAGCGACTCGGCCGTCTCGTAGCCGCGCCCGCCCCGGATCTGGATCAGCTCGTCGGCGATCCGCCAGGCCATCTCGCTGGCGTAGAGCTTGACCAACGCCGCCTCGATCCGGATGTCGTTGCGGTCGTCGTCGGCGAGCAGGCAGGACAGGTCCAGCATGGACTCCATGCCGTACGTGGTGGCGGCGATGAACGACAGCTTCTTCGCCACCGCCTCGTGCTCGCCGACCGGCCGGCCCCACTGGACCCGGTCGGCGGCCCACCCCCGGGCCACGTTGAGCGCCCACTTGCCGGCGCCCACGCACATCGCCGGCAGCGACAGCCGGCCGGTGTTGAGCGTGGTCAACGCGATCTTCAGGCCCTTGCCCTCGCCGCCGATCACGTTCTCGGCCGGCACGAACACGTCGTGGAACCGGGTGAGGCTGTTCTCCAGGCCGCGCAGCCCGACGAAGGAGTTGCGCCGCTCCACCGTGATGCCCTCGCTGTCGCCGTCGACCACGAACGCGGTGATCCCGCCGCGCCGCCCCTCGCCGGCCGGCACCCGGGCCATCACCACGAGCAGGGTGGCGACCGTGCCGTTGGTGGCCCAGAGCTTCACCCCGTTGAGCCGGTAGCCGGCGCCGTCGGCGGTCGGCTCGGCGGTGGTGGCGAGCCGGGCCGGGTCGGAGCCGACGTCCGGCTCGGTGAGCAGGAACGCGGAGACCTCACCGGCGGCCAGCCGGGGCAGGAACCGCTCCTTCTGCTCCGGCGTGCCGAACATCTTCAGCGGCTGCGGCACGCCGATCGACTGGTGCGCGGAGAGCAGGGCGCTGATCGCCGGGTTCACCGAACCGGCGAGCATCAGCGCCCGGCAGTAGTGCAGGTTGCTCAGCCCGAGGCCGCCGTACTTCCGGTCGATCTTCATGCCGAACGCGCCGAGCCGGGCCAGCCCGCGGAACACCTCATCCGGTATGTGCGCGTCGCGCTCGATCGCCGCGCCGTCCACCTCGTCGCGCAGGTACGCCCCGAACGCGCCGAGGAACTCGTCGGCGCGGGCCACGTCGGCCGGGTCGGACCGGGGCCAGGGGTCGATCAGGTCGAGCCGGAACCGGCCGAGGAACAGTTCCTTGCCGAAGCTGGGCCGGTCCCAGGCCGCCTCCCGGGCCGCCTCGGCGACCTGGCGGGCCTCATGCTCGGAAACCTGGCCCGCCTCGGTGGGCAGCGGCCCGGCTCCGCCGGCATTGTTCTGTGTCGTGGTCACGGCTGCCTCCTGGATGGTCGGTCCGGATGCGACGAAAACGACGCTACCCCCGGGTGTTACCCAGGGGTAGCCTCGCGTGCACGTCCGATTTGGCGGACCGTCAGTCCCCGGTCAGCGTCTGCGGGTCGTCGTCCTCGTCGTCGATGTCGTCGTCACCCCAGTTGCGGCGGGCGAACGGCAGCACGGCCCAGAAGATCAGGAACCAGACGCCGGTGATCGCGCTGAGCGCGAAGGCGATCGGCCGGGGCAGCACGAAGTCGGTGACCAGCAGGACCGCGCTGACCATCGCGACCAGCATGAAGAACAGGCCGCCGGTGGCCATCCGGTGGGCGAAGCGCACCAGCTCCGGCTTGCGCCCCTGGCGGAACAGCGCCCGGTGGAACGCCACCGGCGAAATGATCATCGCGGCGGCAGCGGCGGCGGCCAGCAGCGCCACCACGTAGACGTCGCGCTGGAAGTCGGTGGTCCGGTTGAACGCGTTGCTGAACGGCATGGTCAGCAGGAAGGCGAAGAGGATCTGCACACCGGTCTGCGCGACGCGCAACTCCTGGAGCAGGTCGGCGAAGTTGCGCTGCCAGCGCTGCTTCTCGGATTCCTTGGACAACTCGTGAACCTCCGGTGAAGACGGCACGGCCGGCGGGTGAACGCCCGCCGGCAGCAGCGTCTGTGCCCGGATCGGTTGACCACGAAACCGGCTCAGGATCCGCGCCGGGTCCGGCCCTCATACCGCCAGGTACGCCTCGGCGCTCACCGTCATGCCTCCGCCGTCCCCGACGTCCGGGCGAGGATCGCCTCGGCCAGCGGGCCGGGGGCCTCGTCGGGAATCCAGTGGCTGACCCCGGGCAGCACCAGGTAGCGGTAGTCGCCGGTGACGTGCGCCGCGCACGCCTCGGCGGCGGTCCGGCCGATCGCCACGTCCCTGTCGCTCCAGACGTACGTGGTCGGCACCGCCACCGGCCCGACCGCCTTCATGTCCGACCCGCTCATCGCGCGGTACCAGTTGAGCGCGGCGGTGAGCGCGCCCGGCTGGCGCATCGGCTCGGCGTAGCGATCGACGTCGCCGACCCCGCGCAGCAGCCGGCGCAGCGCCGCCCCGCGCAGCGCCAGCAGCACCTTCTCGGCCTTGCCCGGCATCCGGAACAGCGCCATGTAGGCGGACTTGGCCTTCTGCCTCGGATCGGTGGCGAGCGCGTGCCCCATCGCGGCCGGGTGCGGCACCGACACCGCGGTAAGCGTCCGCACCCGCTGCGGGTGCGCCGCGGCCAGGCCCCAGGCCACGATCGCCCCCCAGTCGTGGCCGACCAGGTGCGCGGCGCTCACCCCGAGCGCGTCCAGCACGGCCGCCGCGTCGGCCACCAGCTCCGGGATCCGGTACGCCTCGACCGCGTCCGGCCGCGCGCCGGGCGAATAGCCGCGCTGGTCGAGTGCGTACGTGCGCAGCCCGGCGGCGTGCAGCGCGGGTGTCACCGCCTCCCACTCGCCGGCGTGCTGCGGAAAGCCGTGCAGCAGCAGGACGGGTTCGCCGTCCTCTGGGCCGCCGGTGGTCACCTCGAACGTCAGTCCCCGCGCCTCGACCCGCATGGTCGCCACCGTAGCCGACAGTCGCCCTGCTGGGCCCGGGGCCACGGTCGGTGCTAGCGTCTGCGACGAGACAACTTCACATCCGACAGGGGAGCGCACAGCGCTGAGAGTGCGGGCCGGTGCCCGCAGACCCTCGAACCTGATCTGGGTAATGCCAGCGCAGGGAGTTCGGTCGACCTCCAGCCGCGCCGCAGTCCGGGCGTTTTCCGGGCGCGGCGTGCGTCTTCTCCTGGTTCCGCACCACGAACTGGGAGTCCGTCATGAACCACACCGACAGCAACCGCTGGCGTACCGTCGACATCGTCGTCGCCTCGGTCATCGCCGTCGCCTTCGGCGTCGTCTTCTGGGCCTGGGGCCTGCTCTGGAGCGCCACCGACGCGGCGTTCGCGTTCTTCCCGCCGGCGCAGGCGGTGCTCTACGGCGTGTGGCTGATCCCGGCGGTGCTCGCCGGCCTGATCATCCGCAAGCCGGGTGCCGCGCTCTACTGCGAGACGGTGGCCGCTATCGTCTCCGCGCTGCTGGGCAGCCAGTGGGCGGGCATCGTGATCCTCCAGGGCCTGATGCAGGGCGTCGGCGCCGAGCTGGCGTTCGCCGCGTTCCGTTACCGCTCGTTCAAGCTGCCGGTGGCGGCGCTGGCCGGCGCGCTCACCGGCCTGGGCGCGGCGATCTTCGACTTCGTCTACTGGAACAAGGCCTTCGACCTCACCTCCTACCGCATCCCGTACGCGCTGATCACCATCGTCAGCGCCACGATCGTCGCCGGCGTCGGCGCCCACCTGCTCACCCGCGCCCTGGCCAACACCGGCGTCCTGGACCGCTTCCCCGCCGGCCGCGACCGAGCCCTGGTCTGACGGGTATCCCACTGTCGATCATGAAGTTGACGGTGATTTCGGCGCGTTGTGGTGCCGTCAACTTCATGATCGACGAGGCAGAGGGGGTGGGACCGTGAGCGGGGTGGTGCTGCGGGGATTCGGGTGGCGGCACGGGGGGCGCAGACGCTGGGCGGTGCGCGGGGTGGACCTGCGCGTCGAGAGCGGGGAGCGGGTGCTGCTGCTCGGTGCCTCCGGGGCCGGCAAGAGCACGCTGCTGGCGGCGCTGGCCGGGCTGCTGCCCGAGGACTCCGGCGAGCAGGAAGGCACAGTCGAGATCGACGGGCTGGACCCGCGCAAGGCCCGCGAGCGCGTCGGCGTCGTCTTCCAGGACCCGGAAACCCAACTGGTGATGGCCCGCTGCGGCGACGACGTCGCGTTCGGGCTGGAGAACCGGGGCGTGCCCGCCGAGGAGATCTGGCCCCGGGTGGACGAGGCACTGCGCCGGGTCGGCTTCCCTTACCACCGGGACCGCCCGACCGCCGCGCTCAGCGGCGGCGAGCAGCAGCGGCTGGCGCTGGCCGGGGTGCTCGCGCTGCGGCCCGGGCTGCTGCTGCTCGACGAACCCACCGCCAACCTCGACCCGGCCGGCGCCACGCTGATCCGCCGGGCCGTCGCTGACGCGCTCGACAGGGACACCACGCTGATCCTGGTCGAGCACCGGGTCGCCGAGGCGTTGCCGCTCGTCGACCGGGTGGTGGTGCTGGAACCCGGCGGCGGGGTGCGCGCCGACGGCCCACCCGAGGCGGTCTTCGCCGCGCACGGCGAGGCGCTGGCCGCCGCCGGGGTCTGGGTGCCCGGACACACCGTGCCACCACGACACGCCACCGCGCCGGCCGGCGACGTGCTGCTCACCGCCGACCGGCTCGGCCTGCCACCCCGGCTGGCCCCCACCGACCTGCGGGTACGCGCCGGCGAGGCGCTCGCCGTGCTCGGCCCGAACGGCGCCGGCAAGTCCACCCTGGCGCTGCTCCTCGGCGGCCTGACGCGCCCCGGCGCCGGCACGGTCACCGCCTCCGCCGGCCTGGCCGGCCGGGACGCGCGCACGCCCCCGCACCGGTGGCGCGCGCCGGCGCTGGCCGGGCGGATCGGCTCGGTCTTCCAGGACCCGGAGCACCAGTTCGTCACCGCCACGGTCCGCGACGAGCTGGCGCTCGGGCCGCGCCGCACCGGCCGGCCCGAGGCGGAAGTCACCGCCACCGTGGACGCGCTGCTGGAGCGGCTGCGGCTGGACCGGCTCGCCGGCGCCAACCCGTACACCCTCTCCGGTGGCGAAGCGCGGCGGCTGAGCGTGGCGACCGCCCTGGCCACCGCGCCCCGCCTGCTGATCTGCGACGAGCCCACGTTCGGCCAGGACCGGCGCACCTGGCGGGAGCTGGTCGACCTGCTGGCCGAGCTGCGCGACGCCGGCCACGGCGTGGTCACCGTGACCCACGACGCGGACTTCGTGGCCGCGCTCGCCGACCGGAGGCTCACCCTGGACCGCCCGCCCGGGTCCAGCGAACCGGGCCGCCCAGACGCGGAGCGCCCGTCGTCGCCTCCGGGCCGAGGGACCGGTGTGACGTGATCGACCTGGAGCCGGTGGCGACGCCCGGCGCCCCGCTGGCCCGGCGCAACCCGGTGGCGAAGCTGGCCGCCGCGATGGTGTTCACGATCGTCCTGGTGGCCACGCTGGACCCGGTCGCGCCGGCCATCGCCATCGCCGTCGAGCTGGCCGTGCTGCCGCTGTTCGGCGTCCGCTACCGGGTGCTGGCCCGGCGGGCCTGGCCGTTGCTGGCCGCCGCCGTCGGCATCCTGGTCACGCTTGTGCTCTTCGCCGCCGACCGGTCCGGCCGGGTCTTCGTCGAGGCCGGCCCGGTGGTGGTCACCGGAGGCGTGCTGGTCACCGCGCTCGGGCTGGTGCTGCGGATGCTCGCGGTGGCGCTGCCCGGGATCATCGTATTCGCCACCACCGACCCGACGGACCTGGCCGACGCGCTGATCCAGAACGCCAAGGCCCCGGCCCGGTTCGCCATCGGCGCGCTGGCCGCGTTCCGGCTGGTGCCGCTCCTCGAACAGGAGTGGCGGATGATCAGTATGGCCCGCCGGGCGCGCGGCGTGGGCGCCGGCCGCAACCCGTTCGCCAAGCTGCGGATCTTCGCGTCCACCGCGTTCACCCTGCTGGTCGGCGCGATCCGGCGGGGCACCCGACTGGCGGTGGCGATGGACGCCCGCGGCTTCGACGCCGGCACCCCGCGCACGGTCGCCCGCCGGCAACGCTTCACCCGGGCTGACGGGCTGTTGATCGCCGGGGCGGCGCTGCTGGCCGGCGCGGCCCTGACGGTCAGCGTGGTCCTCGGCACCTTCCGACCGCTGATCGGGTGACCGGACGCCGGTCAGCGCAACGCCTGCGGAACCGGTCGGGAGTGCTGCCCGGCGACGACGAGCACCGCCACCCGGCAACAGCAGCCCAGGCTGAGCACCGACGCTGCACACTCAGGACCGGCGTGTCACGGGCTCGGCGTCGAGCCCGTGACGCACCGGCACCTACCGGCGAAAGGGCGAGCGGTGTCGCGAAACGTCAGCGGGCACGTGCACTTCCACCCGGACCGTTCCATGCACCTTGTGCTCGACGGGCCGGACGGGCCGGTCGACGCGGGAGTCACGAAACACACGGCGGACCTCGGCCGAATGGCACAGGAAGCAGCGGCCGGCATCCACGGTGGCGGGCCGCTGGACGTGTCACTCCTGGTCGACCGGCCGCCGTGGCTGGCGCCGGGCGTGCTTGTGCACCTTCCCCCATCGACCGATCCGGGCGAGACGACGCGGCATCCCTACGGCCAGATCGTCGATTTCCTTCCCGTCGGCGGCGTGCTCGTCTGGCACCCCGAGACGAGCACGGGCGTCTATGCCCCGGAGGAACTGGTCGTCTGCGACCCGGCCTCCGTGGATCCCCGCGTCGTGCGGGCCATCACCCAACGGACCGGTCTGGACGCGGCCACCGGATGACCCCCGAACCACAGTGTTTCCACAAGGCGGCGGTCACTGTCGTCCATATTCTCGGATTCGGACAAGGAGCGGCGACGGTCAGCTACGCCGGAAGGCATAGAACCGGGTCCGGTCGACGCGCTGGCCGCGCCCCTTCAGCCGGGCGTCACGGGCGCCGGGCGGGCCGGCCTTCGGCGCTGGGCCGGCCGGCTTCGGCTCGTCGAGCGGAGCCACGCCGGACCGGGCCGGACCGTTCGACGCGCCTCCCGCCACCGCGTCGGCGGACAGCACCGGAACCAGCAGTGCCCCGTCGGGCAGGACCGGGTCGGGCGTCACGACACCGGGGAGCAGCGCCGCCGGGATAGGTGGCGTCGCGCCGAGCGCGACGCGGTCCGACGGGGTGGACGGCGACGAGGTACGGGACTTCTTCGAGGTGCGCTTCGCGGGCATCCGCGGGCCTCCTGTCTGTCGGGCGCGCCGACCAGGGACGCGCCGAGCGGGTGCCCCGGGTGCGATCCGACCACGACGGACACCGCGAACAAGCGGCGGCGGGAAGGGGATGCGGACGCCCGGAGCGGGACGGATCCACGGCGACTGCGGCGGTGGACCGGGCTCGCAGGACGGGCGTCAGTTACGCATACCGACACGCTAGCCCGACACGGCCGGCCACCGCAGCCGAATTACTGGCACGATCGTCGGCATGCTGATCGCGTTCTCGATCACCCCGCTCGGCGTGGGTGAGTCCGTGGGCGACCTGGTCGCCGACGCCGTACGGGTGGTCCGCGAGTCCGGCCTGCCGAACCGGACCGACGCCATGTTCACCACCGTCGAAGGCGAGTGGGACGAGGTGATGGCGGTGGTGAAGCGGGCCGTCGACACGGTCGCCGCCGAGGCGCCCCGGGTCAGCCTGGTGCTCAAGGCCGACCTGCGCCCCGGGGTGACCGACACGTTGACCGCGAAGGTGGCGCGCGTCGAGGCGCGTCTCGCCGAGGGGTGAGACACGACGCCACCGGCTCCTCACCCACCGTCGAGGTGTGATCCGCTCACCCGGTGACCGCGATACGGTCGCATGACGGCAGCGAGGACGAGAGGTGGCGGTACGCATGGCAGCAGAGGCGACGGCGCAGATCGGGGTCACCGGTCTGGCGGTGATGGGTCGCAACCTGGCCCGGAACCTGGCCCGCAACGGATTCGCCGTGGCGGTGCACAACCGCTCGCCGGAACGCACCCGCAGCCTGGTCGCGGAACACGGCGACGAGGGCACCTTCGTGCCGTCCGAGTCGCTCGCCGACTTCGTCGGCTCGCTGGAGCGGCCCCGCGCGGTGATCGTGATGGTGAAGGCCGGCGCGCCCACCGACGCGGTGATCGACGAGCTGATCCCGCTGCTTCAGGAGGGGGACATCGTCGTCGACTGCGGCAACGCGCACTTCGCCGACACCCGCCGCCGGGAGGAGGCGCTGCGCGAGCACGGGCTGCACTTCGTCGGCACCGGCGTCTCCGGCGGCGAGGAGGGCGCGCTGCGCGGCCCGAGCATCATGCCGGGCGGCTCCGCGGAGTCATACCAGAAGCTCGGGCCGATCTTCGAGAAGATCGCCGCGCAGGTCGAGGGCGTCTCCTGCTGCCGGCACGTCGGGCCGGACGGCGCGGGCCACTTCGTCAAGATGGTGCACAACGGCATCGAGTACGCCGACATGCAGCTCATCGCCGAGGCGTACGACCTGTTGCGGGCCGGCCTGTCGGCGAGCCCGGCGGAGATCGCGGAGATCTTCCGGGAGTGGAACGGCGGCGAACTGGAGTCGTTCCTCATCGAGATCACCGCCGAGGTGCTCGGCCACACCGACGCGGCCACCGGGCGGGCGTTCGTGGACGTGGTGCTCGACCAGGCCGAACAGAAGGGCACCGGCCGCTGGACCGTGCAGAGCGCGCTGGACCTGGGCATCCCCATCACCGGCATCGCCGAGGCCACGTTCGCCCGGTCGCTGTCCGGCCACGCCGACCAGCGCGAGGCCGCCCGCCGCGTGTTCCCCGACGCCGGTGAGAAGTGGCGGGTGGACGACCGGGACACGTTCGTCGAGGACGTGCGCCGCGCGCTGCTGGCCAGCAAGATCGTTGCGTACGCGCAGGGCTTCGACCACATCCGCGCCGGCAGCCAGGAGTACGACTGGAACATCGACCTGGGCGGCACCGCCACCATCTGGCGGGGCGGCTGCATCATCCGGGCCCGCTTCCTGGACCGCATCCGGGAGGCGTACGACAGCGAGCCGGACCTGTCGACGCTGCTGGTCGCGCCCTGGTTCGCCGAGCGGGTCAGCGCCGGCGTCCCGGCCTGGCGGCGGGTGGTGGCCGACGCGGCCCGGGCGGGCGTGCCGACCCCGGCCTTCTCCTCGTCGCTGGCCTACTTCGACGCGCTGCGCGCCGAGCGGCTGCCGGCCGCGCTGATCCAGGGGCTGCGGGACAACTTCGGCGCGCACACCTACCACCGGGTGGACCGGGACGGCTCGTTCCACACCCTGTGGGCGGGCGACCGATCCGAAGTGGAGGGCTGAGGCTCACCACATTCGCTCGGGCGGGTCGGGCGCCCAGCCGGCCACCGGTTCGCCGGTGGTCAGCTCGCCGATCTCGCCCGAGCGGACCGTCGGGGTGTGCCCGAGGTCGGCGCAGTGCCGCTCGGCCACCCCGGCGCACAGTTCGGCGACCGCCTCCCGGCGGGTCGGCTCCACCAGGTCGGCGGCGGCCAGGGCGGCCGTCAGCTCGTACCGGAGATCGCGCATGTCTCCACCCCCCGTGGCGGCGCGTCCCGGCGGCGCGCCCTGCGCCTATGGTAAAGCGGAACGCCCCGCGGATGCGGGGCGTTCCGTCGACGGCCGGTCGGCGCCGGCCGGGCAGCTCAGAAGAACCGGCGGCGCTTGGCCTTCTGCGGCCGGATCAGGTCGGCGCCCTTGGTCAGCAGGCGGCTCACCCCGGTCGGCCCGCGACGGGCCTCCAACGAGTGGCTGAGCCGGCGCGCGCCGGCCGCCGCCAGCGGCACGGCGACCGCCATGAGCGCCCACTGCGCGATCCGCTTCTGAATCATGTGGTTCACCTCCGCGTGTGCTGTTGTCGGTACGGGTACCCAGCGTGGCGCGTCGGTAAGCGTGAGCTCAGACTCCCGGGGCGACCGGGTTGGGCAGCGCGCCGCCGAAGCGGCGGTCCCGCTGGGCGTACAGCTCGCAGGCGTACCAGAGGTGGCGGCGGTCGAAGTCGGGCCAGAGCGTGTCCAGGTAGACCAGTTCGGCGTAGGCGGTCTGCCAGAGCAGGAAGTTGGAGATGCGCTGCTCGCCGGAGGGGCGCAGGAACAGGTCGACCTCGGGCACCTCGGGGTGGTAGAGGTAGCGGGCCACCGTCTTCTCGGTGACCCTGTCCGGGTGCAGCCTGCCGGCGGCGACGTCGCGGGCGATGGCCGCCGCCGCGTCGGCGATCTCCGCCTGGCCGCCGTAGTTGACGCAGAACTGGAGCGTCAGCGTCGAGTTGCCGCGGGACATCTCCTCGGCGGTCTGCAACTCGGAGATGACGCTCTTCCACAGCCGCCCGGCCCGGCCGGACCAGACCACCCGCACGCCGAGGTCGACGAGCTGGTCGCGACGGCGGCGGATGACATCGCGGTTGAAGCCCATCAGGAAGCGGACCTCGTCCGGCGAGCGCCGCCAGTTCTCGGTGGAGAACGCGTACGCCGACAGGTAGGGCACGCCCAGCTCGATCGCGCCCTCGATGGTGTCGAACAGACTGTGCTCACCCTGCTCGTGCCCCTTGGTGCGGGGCAGCCCGCGCTCCTTGGCCCAGCGCCCGTTGCCGTCCATCACGATGGCGATGTGCCGGGGCAGCGCGGCGGCGGGGAGGGCCGGCGGTCGCGCGCCGGACGGGTGCGGGGTCGGCGGCGACGGCTCGCGGCGGGTCGTCCTCGTCGATCGGATCACTCGGTCATCTCCCTGTTGACACCAGCGGCGGCCGGCCCGGCGCCGGTGCGCGGCGGGACCACCCTCGGCCCCGCGCCGGGCGCCGGGGCACCCCGGTCGACCAGCGGCAGCGAGCGTAGCGCGCGCTCCAGATGCCACTGGAGGTGCGCCGCGACCAGGCCGCTGCACTCCCGGCGCACGGCGGTCTCGGCGGCGTCGGCGTACGCCCAGTCGCCGGTGGTCAGCGCGGACATCAGCGTGAGCGTGGCCGGCGCCGGGTGGGCCGCGCCGGGGGGTCGGCAGTCCGGGCAGACCGCGCCGCCGGCCGGCACCGAGAACGCGCGGTGCCCGCCCGGCTCGCCGCAGACCGCGCAGGCGGTCAACGCCGGCGCCCAGCCGGCGAAGGACATGCCGCGCAACAGGTAGGCGTCGAGCACCAGCGTGGTCGCGTGATCGCCGCGGGCCAGCGACTTCATCGCACCGAGGGTGAGCTGGAACAGCCGCAGCGACGGTTCCCGCTCGACCGGAGTCAGCCGCTCGGCGGTCTCGGCGATCGCGCTGGCCGCCGTGTAGCGGGGGTAGTCGCCGAGGAACCGCTTGCCGTACAGCTCGATCGCCTCGACCTGGCTGACCGTGTGCAGGGAACTGCCCTGGTTGCCCTTGGGGTCACCGGCGAGCTGGAGGTCGACGTGCCCGAACGGCTCCAGCCGGGCGCCGAACCTGCTGGTGGTGCGCCGCACGCCCCGGGCCACCGCGCGCAGCCGGCCGTGCCGGCGGGTGAACAGGGTGATGATCCGGTCGGACTCGCCCAGCTTCTGCACGCGCAGCACCACCGCGTCGTCGCGGTAGAGCTGTCGGCGATACCCGGCCATCGGTCCATTCTCTCTCGGGGTGCGATCTCAGGGTCGGCTCGGGGTGGACCGGCGGCCGATCCCGGATGTGCCGGCCGACCCGCCGGCCCTAGGGTTCTGGCCATGGTTCCGCTCCGAACGGGTCTCCGGCCGCACAGCGCTCGCCGGCCGCACAGCGCTCGCCGGCCGCACAGCGCTCGCCGGCCACACAGCGCTCGCCGGCCGCACAGCTTGGTGGCCGCGACCGCCGCCGCCACGCTCATCGTGCTCGCCGGGTGTGACAACCTGTCGTTCCGCCGGCTCGACTACGACCGGACCGAACACGCCACGATTGCCCGGATCGTGGTGGACGACGGCGGCTCGGGCGACGTGGTGGTCCGGGCCACCGGCCCGGCCGACCAGGTGAAGATCAAGCGCGTGGTTCGTTACCAGGGTGGTGAGCCGGACAGCCGCTACCAGCTCAAGGGCGACGAGTTGGTGCTGCCCACCGACTGCGGGCAGCGGTGCAGCATCTCCTGGGAGGTGACCGCGCCGAAGGGCGTGGCGGTCCGCGGCGGCACCGGCTCCGGCAACGTCGACCTCACCGACGTCGGGGCGGTGGAGTTCACGCTCGGCTCCGGCGACCTCACCATCAGCGGCGCGAGCGGCGAGGTGCGCGCCGCCACCACGTCAGGCAACATCCGGCTGGTCGAGGCGACCGGCCCGGTCCGGGTGCGGGCCAAGTCCGGCGACATCGAGGCCCGCCGGCTCACCTCCGCGGTCGACGCGGAGACCACCTCCGGCAACCTCACCGTCGAGCTGGACCAGCCGGTTCCGGCCCGGCTGCACGCCACCAGCGGAAACGTCGACCTGGTCGTGCCGGCCGGCCGCTACCGGGTGCGCGCCGACGCCAGGTCCGGCGACACCGACGTGCGGGTGCCCAACGACCCGGGCGCGTCCCTGCTGCTCGACGTCTCCGCCACCAGCGGCAACGTGACCGTCACCGGTCGCTGAACGGGCCGCCGCCGCGCACTCGGCCACCCGGGTCCGGCGCGGCGTCGGCGGACGGCTCGGGGCTGCGGCGCGGCGCCGGCACCCGGGGGTGGGCGCCGACGAACCCGGCGGCCACGCCGGGCGGGGCCGGACCGGCCGGGTCGTCCGCCGCCCGTTCCGCCACCGACCGCCGGGGCTTGCCCGGCACCAGTTCCGGGGTACGCCGGGCGGCCACGTCCTCGACCCAGCCGACCACCAACGTCACCACCCCGACCAGGGCGAAGACCAGCACCACCCGCAGCCACAGGCCGACCGGGTCGGTGGGCGACCAGCCCACCAGCCCCACCAGCGGGGTGAGCGCCACCACGAACGGCATGTGCCACAGGTAGATGGTCAGCGCCCGCCGGTTCACCACGGTCACCGCCCGGCCGAGCACCGGAACCCGGTCGACCCAGGCCGTGTCGGTCGGCGCCCGACCGATCGCCACCAGGATGAACGCCGCCGCCCAGAGCGCGTTGCCGAGCGGGATGTCGTTGATGTCGTAGCCGCGCGGGCCGGGATGGGTGAAGATCCAGGCGAGCCCGGCCGCGCCCACGACCGCGGCGAGCGGCAGGAGCACCCAATTGCGCATCCGCCGCAGCAGACCGTCGTGGTGGGCGAAACCGAGCAGCCAGGCGCCGAAATAGAGACCGAACTCGCGCAACACGGTCGGGGGGTTCGGCAGGACGCCGAACTCGATCGCGGCGAGCACCGCGAACGGGGCGGCCAGCGTGGGCAGCGGCGCCCGCCGGAACAGCCAGAGCGCCAGCGGCGAGGCGAGCACGAACCACAGATAGTCCCGCAGGTACCAGATCGGGCTGAGGGCCAGCCCGCCCCAGTAGTTGGCCGGCGGGTCACTGACCGGGAAGAGCCAGAGCAGCACCTTCGGGCTCGGCGGCAGCCCGGTGAGCAGCATCGCCGGCACGAAGGCCGCGGCGAGCACCCAGAGCGAGGGCAGCAGCCGCCGCAGCCGGCGCGCGACCGCGGGCACCCCGGTGCGGTCCAGTGACGCGGCCATCAGCGACCCGGCCAGCGCGAACATCACCGCCATCGCCGGGAACACCAGCGTGAGCGAGGCGTAACCGGTGACGTGGTAGGTGACGACGCGCAGGATGGCCAGGAAGCGAAGCAGGTCCAGGTAGCGGTTTCGCATCGGCTCGCAGCGGGGTCCGGGGGCAGAGACAGTCGGTCCTACCCTGCTCCGACAAGCTGTGAAACGTGTAAGGAGGCCCGGTCGAGGTGAGATGACCCATAGATCTGACTGAACCTCACCACCGGGGCCGGCGCGGGCTCAGAAGCCCAGCTTGCGCAACTGCTTCGGGTCGCGTTGCCAGTCCTTCGCCACCCGCACGTGCAGGTCCAGGTAGACCCGGGTGCCCAGCAACGCCTCGATCTGCCGGCGCGCGGTGGTGCCCACGTGCTTGAGCCGACCGCCCCGGTGACCGATCACGATCGCCTTCTGGCTCGACCGCTCCACATAGAGATCCGCGTAGATCTTCGTCAGGTTGCCCTCCGGAATCATCTCCTCCACCACCACCGCGATGGAGTGGGGAAGTTCGTCCCGGACCCCCTCCAGCGCCGCCTCCCGGACCAGCTCGGCGACGAGCACCTGCTCCGGGTCGTCGGTGAGCATGTCGTCCGGGTAGAGCTGCGGCGACTCCGGCAGGTAGTCGGTCATCACGTCGACGAGCGTGTCGACCTGGTGACCGGCGACCGCGCTCACCGGCACCACTGCCGCGAACTCGGCCAGCTCGCTCACCGCGAGCAGCTGCTCGGCCAGCCGCTTCTTGTCCACCAGATCGGTCTTGGTGACCACGGCCAGCACCGTCGCCTTGAGGCTGGACAGCTCGCCGGTGATGAACCGGTCACCCCGACCGACCGGCTCGTTCGCCGGCACGCACAACCCGATCACGTCGACCTCGCTCCAGGTCTCCCGGACCAGGTCGTTGAGGCGCTCCCCGAGCAGCGTGCGGGGACGGTGCAGGCCGGGCGTGTCCACCAGCACGAGCTGCGACTCCGGCCGGTGCAGCACCGCCCGGATGATGTGCCGGGTGGTCTGCGGCTTGCTCGACGTGATCGCGATCTTGGTGCCCACGATCGCGTTGGTGAGCGTCGACTTGCCGGCGTTCGGCCGGCCGACGAAACAGGCGAAACCGGCCCGGTAGGGCCGTGCCTCGGACGCGGTCACTCGACCACCGTGCCGAGTACGACGCCGTCCGGCGCGGCCACGTGGATCGGCGCGTCGGCGGAGAGATCACGCACCGCGGCGTGCCCGGCCCCGTCCAGCGTCGACGCCTCGGTCACCACCACCGCGGCCTCCAGCCGGCTCGCGCCCGCAGCCACCGCCGAGGCGACCGCCAACTGGAGCGCGGTCAGGGTCAGCGACGGCAGCACCACGCTGGCCGCGGCGTACGTCCGGCCGTCCTGGTCGCGGACCGCCGCGCCCTCCACGGCCCCGACCCGGCCCCGCGCGCCCCGGGCCAGGACGACGAGCTTGCCGTCCTCGGCGCTCAGCTCGGCCGGATCGGCGGGGGTAGGCAGGGCGGCCGGCACGGCGGCTGACTCAGGCATCGGCGGGTTGCCTCTCCTCGGAACGGTTGGGACTGCCACCGGACTCGGCCGGCCCCGCGCCCTCCGGCGTGGAACCCGGCCCGGCCCGGCTCACCAGGACGGTGTCGATCCGGTTGCGTCGGCCGGTGGTGCCCTCGGCGATCAGGCGCAACCCGGCCACCTCGGCCCCGGAGCCCGGAATGGGCACCCGGCCGAGCGCCTGGGCGAGCAGCCCACCCACCGTCTCCACCTCGTCGGTGGGCAGCTCGGTGTCGAACAACTCGCCCAGATTCTCCACCGGCAACCGGGCGGTCACCCGCACGGCGCCGTCCGGCAGATGCTCCACCGGTGGGCGTTCGACATCGTACTCGTCGGTGATCTCACCGACGATCTCCTCCAGGATGTCCTCGATGGTGACCAGGCCACCGGTGCCGCCGTACTCGTCGACCACGATGACCAGGTGGTTACGGGCCGCCTGCATCTCGGAGAGCAGATCGTCCACCGGCTTGGACTCCGGCACGAACGTCGCCGGGCGCATCAACTCGGCCACCGGCATCTGCCGCGCCCCGCGGTCACCCTGGGTGCGCCGGATCAGGTCCTTGAGGTAGAGCACCCCGAGCACGTCGTCGACGTTCTCGCCGATCACCGGGATGCGGGAGAACCCGGAGCGCAGGAAGAGCGCCAGCGCCTGGGCCAGCGTCTTGCGCTCCTCGATCCACACCATCTCCGTACGCGGCACCATCACCTCCCGGGCGATGGTGTCGCCGAGCGCGAAGACCGAGTGGATCATCTGGCGCTCGCCGTGCTCCACCACCCCGCGCTGCTCGGCCAGGTCGACCAGCTCGCGCAGTTCCACCTGGCTGGCGAACGGCCCCTCGCGGAAACCCTTGCCCGGCGTGACCGCGTTGCCGATCAGGATCAGCAGCGACGCCAGCGGGTTGAGCGCCCGCCCCAGCCAGCGCACCAGCGGCGCGACCGCCCGCCCGACCGCATAGGCGTGCTGCCGGCCCAACGTGCGCGGCGCGACACCGACCACCACGAAGCTCACCACGGTCATCGCCCCGGCGGTCACCAGCGCCGCCCGCCAGCCGGCCCCGAACGTGTCGACCGCCACCAGCGCGACGAGCGTGGTCGCGGTCAGCTCGGCCAGCAGCCGGAGCAGGAGCAGCAGGTTGAGGTGGCGGACCACGTCACCGGCGACCGCCTGGAGGGCGCGCGCACCGCGCGCCCCGTCGCGGGCCAGCTCGGCGGCGCGCGCCGGGGACACCGCGGCCAGCGCCGCCTCGGTCATCGCGATCAGGCCGGCGAGGACCACCAGCCCGGCACCGAAGAACAGGAGCTGGAGATCGGGCAGACCGGCCGGGGCGCCCGCCGCCGCAAGGGCAACCATCACCGCGACCGGGTCGACCGCCAGCTGGCCAGCAGCCGGGCCTGGAGACCGAACATCTCCCGCTCCTCCTCGGGCTCGGCGTGGTCGTAGCCGAGCAGGTGCAGCACGCCGTGCACGGTGAGCAGGTGCAGCTCGTCGGCGGCGGAGTGCCCGGCGGCGGCGGCCTGCTTGGCCGCCACCTCCGGGCAGAGCACGATGTCGCCGAGCAGCGCCGGCTCGCCCCCGGCCGGGGCGCTCTCCCCCGGCCCGTGGTCGACGCTGCCCTCGTCCATGGGGAAGGCGAGCACGTCGGTCGGGCCGTCACCACCCATCCAGCGGTGGTTCAGCTCCGACATGTATTCGATGTCGACGAGCAGCACGGACAGCTCGGCGAGAGGGTTGACCCCCATCTCGTCGAGGGCGTGCCGGGCGACGGCGAGCACGGCATCGGTGTCGACCTCGACACCGGACTCGTTGGCGATCTCGATGGACAACTGTCTTCCTCTGGTGGGTTAGCGGCGCCGGCCGGCCCGGCCGCCCTGGGCGGGCCGCCCCGGCACGGCGTGCACGCTCTGTGTCTGCTGGCTCTCCCGCTCGGCGTCCCAGCGGGCGTACGCGTCGACGATCTCGCCCACCAGCTTGTGGCGAACCACGTCCGAGCTGGAGAGCTGGGCGAAGTGCACGTCCTCGACGTTGTTCAGGATCTCCCGCACCACCCGCAGGCCGCTGCTCGTCCCGCCGGGAAGGTCCACCTGGGTGATGTCACCGGTGACCACGATCTTCGAGTTGAAGCCGAGCCGGGTGAGGAACATCTTCATCTGCTCGGGCGTGGTGTTCTGCGCCTCGTCCAGGATGATGAACGCGTCGTTCAAGGTCCGGCCCCTCATGTATGCCAGCGGCGCCACCTCGATCGTGCCGGCCGCCATCAGCTTCGGGATGGACTCCGGGTCGAGCATGTCGTGCAGCGCGTCGTAGAGCGGGCGCAGGTAGGGGTCGATCTTCTCGTTGAGCGTGCCGGGCAGGAAGCCCAGCCGCTCGCCCGCCTCGACCGCCGGCCGGGTCAGGATGATCCGGTTGACCTGCTTGGCCTGCAACGCCTGGACGGCCTTCGCCATGGCCAGGTAGGTCTTGCCGGTGCCGGCCGGGCCGATGCCGAAGACGATGGTGTGCGAGTCGATCGCGTCGACGTAGCGCTTCTGCCCGAGGGTCTTGGGGCGGATGGTGCGACCGCGCCGGGAAAGGATGTTGAGCGTCAGGACCTCGGCGGGCCGCTCGGCGCCGCCCTGCTCAAGCATGCCGACGGTACGCCGGACGGCGTCTGTGGTCAGGGTCTCGCCTTTCTCGATCAACTCGAGGAGCTCACTGAAGAGACGCTCGGCGAGGACGTTGTCGGCGGGCGCACCGGTGATGGTGATCTCGTTGCCGCGCACGTGGACGTCGCTGGTGACCGAACGTTCGACGAGTCGCAGGATCTCGTCGCCCGCGCCGAGCAGATTCACCATGATCTTCGGGTCGGAGACCGTGATCCTGGTCTGCGCCCGGGGCGGGCCGGGAGGTGGGGTGCCGGTCATAGGTCGGGCCGTGGGGCCCTGCGCCACCTGCTCTCCGATCTCGGCGCCGGGCCCGGTCGGCGCGGCGTGCGGTTGCTCCCATCGTATCGGGTCGACCCCGCACGCACCGCGCCCATTTCCGGTGCCCGGCCGGGTCAGCCGCCGGCTCGGAAGTCGTAGCCGTCGAACGCCTCCTGCCGCCGGGTGAAGCGGTAGGTGGCCCAGTGCATCCGGACCACCACGCCCCGCTCGTCGCGGGTGAGCCGGAGCAACTCGCCCACCTCCCGGCCGGAGACCGTGCGGAACACGTCCGGCCGGTCCGGCAGCGGCGCGAACACCGACGGCGGCTTGTCGACCGGGTCGTCCACGCCTCGGGCCCGCAGCGCCCCGTCCTGCCAGCAGAAGACCGACTCGAACCCCTCACCCCACCAGCGGCCGAGCATCCCGCGCAGGTGCGCGGGCGCGGGCGGGCCGGGACGCCACGGCTCGATCTCCGCCGGGTCGTGCTCGGCGGCGGCGGCGAGCAGCTCGTGCGGCAGGTCGAGCACCGCCGTGCCGGTGCCGGACGAGCCGAGCACCGCGCACCCCATGGCGCCGGCCGTGCCCTCCCCGCCGCGCCGCCCGTAGACGGCGGCCAGGAAACCGGGCATCGCGCCGTCGTGCCCGACGTGGGTCACCCGGCCCGGTCGGGGCACCAGGATCAGCCCGAGACCGAAACCGGCCGTCCAGAGCGACTCGTCGGTGGTGGTGAGCGGCCAGCGCATCTCCTCGACGGTGGTCGGGGCGAGCACCGCGCCGGCCGGGTCGAGCGCGGCCGGGTCGGCCAGGAAGGCCGCCCAGCGGGCCATGTCCGGGGCGGTGCTCCAGAGCTGGGCGGCCGGCGCCACCGCGCCGAAGTCGGCGGGCGGCTCCGGGTGCGCCTCGTCGGAGTACGTGTCGACCAGGTAGCCGGTGACCGCCCGATCCCCCGGCGTCACGGTGGTGGCGGTCAACCCGAGCGGGCCGAGCACCCGCTCGGCGAGCACCTCGGCCCAGGCGCCCCCGCGTCGCCGGGCGACCAGCTCGCCGAGCAGCGACATGCCGAGGTTGGAGTAGTGGAAACGCCGGCCGGTGGGCAGCACCCGCTCCACCCGGGCCAGGTCGGCCAGCAGTTGGTCGACGGTCGGGGCGCGCAGGCTGTCCCACACGTCGCCGTACGGCTCGCGTTGCAGGCCGGCGGTGTGCGACAGCAGCCGGCGCACCGTCAGCTCGCCGTGCGCGGGCAGGTCGAGGTGCCGCCCGACCGGGTCGTCCAGGTCGAGCAGCCCGTCGTCGCGACACTGCATGACCAGCACGGCGGTGAACGTCTTGGTGACCGAGCCGATCCGGAAGACGCTCTGCGCGTCGAGCGGGGTGTCGGTGCCGGTGCCGCCCACCGAGGCGGTCCAGAGCGGCCGGTCCGCCCGGTGCAGGGCCGCCGACACGGCCGGGATGCGGCCCTTCGCCTGGGCCCACCGCACCATCCGGTCGAGGCGGTCGGAGATCGCGGTCACCGGTCAGCGGCAGAGCATCGGGCCCAGCGGCGCGCCGCCGAGCAGGTGGGCGTGCACGTGGAAGACCTCCTGGCCGCCGTACGGGCCGGTGTTGAACATGAGCCGGAACCCGTCGACCGTGAGGCCCTCCTCCTCGGCCACCAGGGCGGCGGTGTTGAGCAGCTCACCGGCCAGTGTCGGGTCGCCCTGCGCCAGGGTGGCCACGTCCACGTAGTGCTCCTTCGGGATCACCAGCACGTGGGTGGGCGCCTTCGGGTCGATGTCCCGGAAGGCGAGGGTGGTGGCGGTCTCGCGGACGATGGTGGCCGGGATCTCCCCGGCGACGATCCGGCAGAACAGGCAGTCCATCGCAGCAGTGTAAGGAGGGGCCCCCGCTTAACGCTTCCGGTATAGGAAGGGGCCCCGCTTAGCACCCCGGGACCGTGCGGCAGGATGGCCGGCATGGCGGGGCGGGCGGTGCTGGTGACGGGAGCCTCACGGGGCATCGGGCGGGCGGTCGCGCGGGCGTTCGCGGCCGGCGGGGACCGGGTCGCGGTGCACCACCGGGACTCCGCCGAACTGGCCGAGGCGCTGCGCGCCGAGCTGCCCGGCGACGGGCACGTGGTGGTCCGCGCCGACCTGGCCGACCCGGACGCGGTCAAGGTCATGGTGGACTCCGCGGCCGGGCTGCTCGACGGGCTCGACGTGCTGGTCAACAACGCCGGCGTGTTCGGGCCGGCCGACCCGCCGCACCCGGTCTTCGACAGCAGCTACGAGCAGTGGCGGGCGCGCTGGCGGGAGGTGCTCGACGTCAACCTGTTCGGCGCCGCGAACGCGTCCTGGTGCGCCGCCCAGCACATGCGGGGCCAGGGCGGGCGGATCGTCAACGTCTCCTCCCGGGGCGCGTTCCGGGGCGAGCCGGCCAACCCGGCGTACGGGGCCAGCAAGGCGGGGATGAACGCGATGGCGCAGTCGCTCGCGGTGGCCCTGGCGCCGTACGGCATCGGGGTGGCCTGCGTGGCCCCGGGGTTCGTCGCGACCGACATGACCAACGAGCACCTCAAGAGCGAGCGCGGCGAGGCGGTGCGGGCCCAGTCCCCGTTCGGCCGGGTGGCCCGCCCCGAGGAGATCGCGGCGGCGGTGCACTGGCTGGCCAGCCCCGAGGCCGAGTGGGCCGCCGGCACCGTGCTCGACCTCAACGGCGCCTCCTACCTCCGCACCTGACGACCCCGCTCCCCCTGATTCACGGAAAGAGTGGTCATCCCGGGCGGAACAGCCACTCTTTCCGTGAATCAGGGGAGAGAGATGGGGTGGGGTTACCAGCGCGCGAGGCGGGTGGCGAGGACGGACAGGGCGGCGACGCCGGCGGTGGAGGTCCGCAGGACGGACGGGCCGAGGCGCACGGCGCGGGCGCCGGCCTCGCGGAACACGGCCAGCTCCGGCTCGGCGATGCCGCCCTCGGGACCCACCACCAGGACGATCTCGCCGGTCGACGGCAGCTCGACGGTGGCCAGCCGCTCGTCGGCCGCCTCGTGCAGCACGAAGCCCGCGGCGGCGCCGGCGATCCGCCGGGCCACCGTGTCGGTCGACTCGTCCGGGGCGCCGGCCACCACCGGCAGCCATGGGCGGCGGGCCTGCTTGGCGGCCTCCCGGGCGGTGGCCGCCCACTTCTCCCGGGCCCGTACGCCCCGGTCGCCGCGCCACTGCGCCACCGAGCGGGACGCCGCCCAGGGCACGATCTCGTCCACCCCGGCCTCGGTCATCGCCTGCACGGCCAGCTCACCCCGGTCGCCCTTGGCGATCCCCTGCACCACGACCAGCCGGGGGACGCACGCGTCGGCGTACCCCCGGTCGGTGATCCGCAGGTCGAGGGTGCCTCGGCCGACGGCGGTGACCACCGCGGCGGCGGTGCCGCCCCGGCCGTCGGCGAGCAGCAGTTCCTGGCCGACGCGCAGCCGCTGCACGGTGGCCGCGTGGTGGCCCTCCGGGCCGTCCAGCGTCGCCGTGTCACCGGTGGGCAGCGCCTCGACCAGGAACAGTGGCGCCGACACCTCAGGCGTGCCCGTTGAAGGCGTCGCGCATTCGGGAGAAGAAGCCGCCCTGCTTGGTCAGCTCGGCGACCTCCTCGCCCCGCGTCTTGGCGAAGTCGCGCAGCATCCGCTCCTGGTCGGCGTCGAGCTTGGTCGGGGTCCGCACGTCCAGGTGGACGTAGAGGTCACCGCGCCCGGTGCCGCGCAGGTGCGGCACGCCGCGGGCGCGCAGCCGCAGCGTGCTGCCGGGCTGGGTGCCGGCCTTGACGTCGACGGTCTCCTCGCTGTCGAGCGTCTTGATGGTCAGCCGGGTGCCGAGCGCGGCGGCGGTCATCGGCACGGTCACCCGGCAGTGCAGGTCGTCGCCTTTGCGGGAGTAGACGTCGTGGGTCCGCTCGTGGATCTCGACGTAGAGGTCGCCGGCGGTGCCGCCGCCCGGGCCGACCTCGCCCTGCTGGGCCAGCCGGATCCGCATGCCGTCCTCGACCCCGGCCGGGATCTTGACGGTCAGCGAGCGCCGGGTGCGGACCCGGCCGTCGCCGGCGCAGGTCGGGCAGGGGTGCGGGATCGTGGTGCCGTAGCCCTGGCAGACGGTGCACGGCCGGGCGGAGACCACCTGGCCGAGGAACGTCCGCTGCACCGACTGCACCTCGCCGCGGCCCCCGCACGCCTCGCAGGTGGCCAGGTGGGTGCCGGCGGCGGTGCCGGCGCCGGAACAGGTGGTGCAGAGCACCGCGGTGTCGACGGTGATCGGCGCCTCGACGCCGAACGCGGTCTCGTTGAGGTCCAGCTCCAGGCGCAGGATCGCGTCGGCGCCCGGCCGGGTGCGCGGCCGGGGGCCCCGGCTGCCGCCGGCCGCACCGCCGAAGAACGCGTCCATGATGTCCTGGAAGCCGACGAACGGGCCGGCCCCGCCCGGGCCGCCCGGGCCCGCGCCGCCGCCACCCGGGGCGAGCGGGTCGCCACCCAGGTCGACGATCTGCCGCTTCCGATCGTCCGAGAGGACCTCGTACGCGGCGTTGATGTCCTTGAACTTCTCCTGTGCCTCCGGGTCCGGATTGACGTCCGGGTGGTACTGCCGCGCCAGCTTGCGGTAGGCACGCTTGATGTCGTCGTCGGAGGCGTCCCGGCTCACGCCGAGAATGCCGTAGTAGTCCCTGGCCACTGCGTTCGGTGTCCTCATGTTCGTCTCGCGTCTCGCCGGTCGTCGGCCGCAGCCGGCCGTCGGCCCTGACTGGTCAGTTCTGGGCCAGCAGCTCGCCCACGTAGCGTGCCACGGCCCTCACCGTGGCGATATTGCCGGGGTAGTCCATCCGGGTCGGCCCGAGCACGCCGAGCCCACCGACGATTGTGCTGCCCGGGCCGTAACCGGTGCTGACCACCGACGCGGCCCGCAGGTTGTCGACCTCGTTCTCGTCGCCGATGAGCACCCGGGTGGTGCTCGGCTCGGCCTCGCCGATCAGCTTGAGCAGCACGACCTCCTCCTCGAGCGCCTCGAGGATGGGCCGCAGCGAGCCCTGGAAGTCGAGCAGGCCGCCCCGGGTGAGGTTGGCCTGCCCGGCGAGCGCGAGCCGTTCCTCGTGCCGTTCGACGAGCGTCTCCAGCAGCACCGTGGAGAGCGTGGTCATGGCCGGTCGCAGGTGCGGAACGGACTCCTCGACCAACGCCTGCACCAGCGGCGGCGTCTCGGCGAGCTGGGTGCCGACCAGCTTCTCGTTGACCAGCCGGCGCAGGTCCGTCACGTCGTCGGCGGGGATCGGGGCGGGCAGCTCGACCAGCCGCTGCTCCACCCGCCCGGTGTCGGCGATCATCACGACCATCAGCCGGGTGGTGGAGATCGGCACCAGCTCCAGGTGGCGCACCTTGGACCGGGCCAGGCTGGGATATTGCACCACCGCGACCTGCCGGGTGAGCTGGGCCAGCAGCCGGACCGTGCGGTGCACCACGTCGTCGAGGTCGACCGCGCCGACCAGGAAGCGCTCGATCGCCCGGCGCTCGGCCGGGCTGAGCGGCTTGACCCGGGAGAGCCGGTCGACGAAGAGGCGGTAGCCGCGGTCGGTGGGCACCCGGCCGGCACTGGTGTGCGGCTGCCGGATGTAACCCTCCTCCTCCAGCACCGCCATGTCGTTGCGCACGGTCGCCGGCGAGACGCCGAGCTGGTGCCGCTCGACCAGGGCCCGGCTGCCCACCGGCTCCTGCGTGGCGACGTAGTCCTCGACGATGGCACGCAGCACGGCGAGCTTGCGGTCGTCGAGACCCATCTCCCCCACCTCCTGACGCACCTCGGCCCGGCGACGCGCGGCATCCGCCGGGCGGCTGGCACTCGACTGTAGCGAGTGCCAGTCTACGTCGGCACCCCCACCGACGCGATGATCAGTGGCGCACCCCCGGTCCGACCCGCCGGGACGGCCCGGCGCGCCGGGGCCGAACAGCCCTGGTGCCGCTTGCTCCCGGGACCTACGGTGACGTGCATGACTGAACCTCCTCGCCCGCCCGGAGCGGGGGATCCCAACCCCCAGCCCGACCCGACCTCACCGTCGGCGCCCTACGGCTCGTCGCCGGCCGACGAGCCGCCCACCGCACCACTGTCCGGCGCGCCGGCCGGAGGCGGCTATCCCCCGCCCGGTGGCTATCCGCCCCCGGGCGGCCAGCCCCCGCCGGGTGGCTACCCGCCGCCGGGCGGCTATCCGCCGCCGGGTGGTGGCACCCCGGGGTACGGCGCGCCCGGTGCCGGCTATCCCGGTGGCGGCTCGTACGGCCCGCCGAGCGGCTACGCCAACAACGACGACAAGACCTGGGCCCTGGTGGCGCACTTCGGCGGCGCGGCCGGGATGCTGATCGGCGGCGGGGTGCTGGGCTGGATCGCGCCGCTGGTGGCGCTGTTGGCCCGGGGCAACCAGTCTCCGACCGTCCGGGCGCACGCGGTCGCCGCGCTCAACTTCCAGCTCATCTGGTCGGTCATCGCCCTGGTCGGTTGGATCCTCACCTGCATCCTGATCGGCGCCGTGGTCGGCGTCGGCGCCATGATCGTCGGCATCATCTTCGGCATCCTGGGCGGGGTGAAGGCCAACGAGGGCCAGCTCTACCGCTATCCGATGTCGGCCAGCCTGATCAAGTGACAGCCGCCGGCCGGTCCCGCGAGGCGGGGCCGGCCGGCCCGTCAGGGCAGCAGGTCGCGCACGACCGCGTCGGCCAGCAGCCGGCCGCGCAGCGTGAGCACGGCCCGACCCTCGGCGTACGCGCCGGCGTCGAGCAGCCCGCCGGCCCGGGCCCGTTCGGCGCCGGCGCGGCCGGCGTCGTCCAGCACGTCCAGCGGCAGCCCGGAGGCGAGCCGCAGCCGCAGCATCACGTCCTCCATGTGCTGTTCGGTGCCGGTGAGCCGCTCCCGAGCCAGCGCCGGCGACGCGCCGACGGCCAGCCGCTCCGCGTACGCCGACGGGTGCTTGACGTTCCACCAGCGCACCCCGCCGACGTGGCTGTGCGCCCCCGGGCCCAGGCCCCACCAGTCGGCGCCGGTCCAGTAGAGCAAGTTGTGCCGGCAGGCCGCCGCCTCCGACCGGGCCCAGTTCGACACCTCGTACCAGGAGAAGCCGGCCGCGCCCAGCGCCGCCTCCGCGGCCAGGTAGCGGTCCGCCGCCACGTCGTCGGAGGGGTACGGCAGCTCGCCCCGGCGGATCCGCGCGGCCAGCCGGGTGCCGTCCTCCACGATCAGGGCGTACGCGCTGACGTGGTCCACCCCGGCGTCGATGACCTCGGCCAGCGAGGCGGCGAAGTGGTCGGCCGTCTCCCCCGGGGTGCCGTAGATCAGGTCCAGGTTGACGTGGTCGAACCCGGCGTCGCGCGCCTCCCGGGCGGCGGCGGTGGCCCGGCCCGCGCCGTGCCGCCGGTCGAGCACCGCGAGCACCCCCGGCGCGGCGGACTGCATGCCGAGCGAGATCCGGGTGTAGCCGGCGGCCCGCAGCGCCTTCAGCGACTCCGGGGTCACCGACTCCGGGTTGGCCTCGGTGGTCACCTCGGCGTCGGCGGCCAACCCCCAGGTGCGGTCGATGCCGTCGAGGATCCGGGCCAGGTCGTCGGCGGGCAGCAGGGTGGGGGTGCCGCCGCCGACGAAGACGGTGTCCACCCGCGGCGGCGGCGTGTCCCCCAACACCCGGACGGCGAGCGCCAGCTCGGCCAGCACGGAGTCGGCGTACGTCTCCCGGCTCGCCCCACCGCCCAGCTCGGCGGCGGTGTACGTGTTGAAGTCGCAGTAACCGCACCGGCTGGCGCAGAACGGGACGTGCACGTACACGCCGAAGCCGCGGGCGCCGACGGCGCGGCGGGCGGCAGCGGGCAGCGACCCGTCGCGCGGGACGGGTTCGCCTTCTGGAAGGACGCCGGGCATGGCCACTAGTGTGCCCGGCATGACCTCTCCGGACGCTCTCGTGCGGGTCGCCACGGCCCGTGGGGTGACCACGCTCACCCTGGACAGCCCGCACAACCGCAACGCGCTCTCCACCCCGCTGATGACCGAGCTGCTGGCCGGGCTGGCCGCGGCGGTCGCCGACGACGCGGTCCGGGCGATCGTGCTCGACCACACCGGCCCGGTGTTCTGCTCCGGGGCCGACCTGAAGGAGACCGCCGCCGCGTACGCCAGCGGGACCGTGCCGGCCGGGATGCTCGGCGACGTGCTGGTCGCGGTGCGGGAATGCCCGAAGCCGGTGCTGGCGAAGGTCGCCGGGCCGGCCCGGGCCGGCGGGCTGGGTCTGATCGCCGCCGCCGACCTCGCGGTCTGCGCCGAGGACGCCACGTTCGCGTTCACCGAGGTGCGGATCGGGGTGATCCCGGCGGTCATCTCGGCGACCGTGCTGCCCCGGCTGAGCCCCCGGGCCGCCGCCGAGCTCTACCTGACCGGCGAGGTGTTCGACGGCCGGCGGGCCGCCGAGGTCGGCCTGGTCACCGCCGCGGTGCCGGCGGACGGGCTGGACGCCGCCGTCGAGCGTTACCGCGCGTCGCTGGTCCGGGGCGCACCGGCGGCGCTGGCCGGGACGAAGGAGCTGCTGCGCCGGCCCGCCGCGACCGATCTGCGGGCGGAGATCACCGAGTTGGCGGCGCTCTCCACCGGGTACTTCCTCTCCGACGAAGGGCGGGAGGGGGTGCTCGCGTTCCGCGAGAAGCGCCCGGCGGCGTGGGTGCCCGCCGGAGAATGAAAGGAGGGGCCCCCTGTTAACGCATCTGGTATAGGCGGGGCCCCCTGTTAACAACCGGCACCGCGTCACCGGCCGGTGACGGGGCGGTGAGCAGGCCGGTCGACCGAGTCGGGAAGCGGTACCGGCGACGTACGCTGGTCGGACTGTCGGGACTGGGGGTGCTGGTGCGGACGCGAGCGGCGATCGTGGCATCTGGTGTGGTGGTGTGCGTCCTGGCTCTGCTCGCCGTCTGGTTCGTGACCAAGCAGTTCGGTCACCACCTGCGACTGCCGCTGGCCAGCCGGACCTGCACCGTGCGGGCTGACGGCGAGGTGGTGCTCGGCGCCGACCAGATGGCGAACGCGGCCACCATCGCGGCCATCGGCGTGCAGCGCCGGATGCCCGAGCGGGCCGTGGTGGTGGCGCTGGCCACCGCCTACCAGGAGTCGCACCTGCGCAACATCGCCCACGGTGACCGGGACTCGCTGGGCTTGTTCCAGCAGCGCCCGAGCCAGGGGTGGGGCACGCCGGAGGAGATCCGCGACCCCCGCTACTCGACGCGGAAGTTCTACGCCGCGTTGAAGAAGGTCAGGGGCTGGGAGGAGATGCGGATCACCGAGGCCGCCCAGCGGGTGCAGCGGTCGGCCTACCCCGAGGCGTACCAGAAGTGGGCGGACGAGTCGGAGGTCCTCACCCGCGCGCTGCTCGGCCAGGCGACCGGCGCGGTGGCCTGCACCGTCGGTCCGACGCCGACCATGCGCGGGGCGGCCGCGGCCCGCGCGGCCCTGGAGGGCTTGACGCTCGACTGGGGGCTGCCCCGGTTGGCCGCGGCGTCGGACCTGACCGGGCTGACGGTGCCGGCCAGCGACGACCGCGACGGCTGGCGGTACGCGCACTGGCTGGTCTCACACGCCGACGACCACGGCGTGAAGCGGGTCCGCTTCGGCAGTCTGGAGTGGACGGCCGAGCAGGGCACCTGGGACCGGGTGAAGGGCGATCCGGCGACGCAGGTGCTGGCCGAGGTCTTCGCCGACACCTGACCGGCACGGCGCACCACCTCAGCCCTTCACCGCGCCCGCGACCAGCCCGGAGACCATCCGGCGCTGCACCAGCAGGAAGAACACGATGACCGGCAGGGTGAACAGGGTGGACGCGGCCATCACCGAGCCCCAGGCGGTGTCGTCCCGGCCGAAGAAGAACGTCATCGCCACCGGCAGCGTGTACTTCTGCTGGTCGTTGATGAAGGTCAGCGCGAAGATCAGCTCGTTCCAGGCGGTGATGAAGGAGAAGATGCTGGTGGCCACCAGGCCCGGCGCGACCAGCGGGAAGAGCACCTTGCGGAAGGTCTGCGCCCGGCTGGCCCCATCGATCGCCGCCGCCTCCTCCAACTCCTTCGGCACCGCCGCCACGAAGCCGCGCAGCATCCAGACCGCGAAGGGCAGCGAGAAGCCCAGGTAGGTGAGGATCAGGCTGGGCAGCGTGTTGTAGAGACCGAGTCGCTGGATCATCAGGAACAGCGGGATGACCAGCGCCTCCAGCGGGATCATCTGCACCACCAGGAGCAGGATCAGGAAGCTGGTGCGCAGCTTGAACCGGAACCGGGCCACCGCGGTCGCGGCGAGCAGCGCGACCAGCCCGCTCAGCAGCACGGTGGCCACCGCGACAAGCACGCTGTTGAGGAAGAAGTCGAGGAACGTCACGCCGGGGATCAGGTTGCCGCCGAGGATCTCCCGGTAGTGCTCCAGCGTGGGCTTCGTCGGCACCGGACGCGGCGTGGCGGAGAAGATCTCCCGATTGGGCTTCAGCGACGTCGCGATCATCCAGTAGACGGGGAACGCGGCGAAGAGCGCGACCAGCAGGCCGGCCCCGTTGAGCGCGAGCTTCTTCACGACTCGTCCTCCTGCCGGAGCACCATGCGGACGTACAGGGCCGTCACCACGAGCAGGATGACGGTGAGGATGACGGCGATCGCGGAGCCGAGGCCGTATTTGGGCGGTGGCGAGAACGCCTCCGCGTACGAGTAGATCGACAGCATGAACGTCGTCCGGTCCTGGGTGCCGCCGGCCAGCACGAACTGCTGGGTGAAGACCTTGAAGTCCCAGATCGTGGAGAGCACCACGAGGATGCCGAACACCGGCCGCAGGATCGGGAAGGTGACCGACCAGAAGACCCGCCACGGCCCGGCGCCGTCGACCCGGGCCGCCTCCTGCAACTCGGTGGGCACGCTCTTGAGCCCGGCCAGCACGCTCACCGCGATGAACGGGAACGAGTGCCAGACCACCACCAGCGTCAGGATGGCGAAGAACAGCAGCGGATCGTTGAACCAGCCGTAGCCGGTCCAGTCGCTGCGCCCGAACAGGGCGGTGGAGAGGCCGTCGGGAAGCTTGTTGAACAGCCAGGTGACCAGGCCGCTCGTGTCGTCGAAGATCCACTTCCAGATGATGGTGCCGGTGAGCGCCGGGGTGGCCCAGGCGAGCATCACGCAGCTCGCCACGAACGTCGCCATCCGCTTGCCGAGCCGGTTGAGCAGCAGCCCGACAAGCGTGCCGAGCACCATCGTGAGCGCCACGTTGGCGACCGCGAAGAGCACGGTGTTGCGCAGCACCGTCCGGAAGAACGGGTCGCCGAGGATCTGCGTGTAGTTGGCCAGCCCGATCCACGGCCACTCGCGGTCTCCGCGCAGCTGCCGGACGTTGTCCAGCTTGTAGAAGGACATCAGCACGACCTGGCCGAGCGGCCAGAGCAGGAGCACGGCGATGATCGCCAGGCAGGGCAGGAGCAGCAGGTACGGGAGGCGGTCCACCTTGCGGCGGCGCCGCCGCGCGGGGGTTTCCCGCGCGGCGGCCTCGCCGGGGCTCTTCGTCAGTAGGCTCACTTGCTGTTCAAGATGCCTTCCATCTCGGTGGCCGCGTCGGCGGTTGCCTGCTCGACCGTCTTCTGACCCTTGATGACCGAGCTGTTCATCGCCTGGGTCACCGTCTTGGTGCGGCTGACCTCGACCCACTTGGGGGTGAGCGGGGTCAGCTTGGTGTTCTGGATGGCGGTGGCGAACGCGGCCATCACCTTGTCGTTCGCGTAGTCACCGCTGCTGACCAGGTCCTGGTAGACCGGGAAGAAGTTGAGGCTGGAGGCGAACTCCTGGTCCTTCTGCTTGCTCAGCAGCACGGTCATGTAATCCCAGGCCAGCGCCTGCCGCTCGCTGTCCTGCCAGATGGCGATGTCGGAGCCGCCGGCGAACGCCGGGGCGGGCTTGCCGTCCGGGCCGGGGATGGGGAACGTGCCCCAGACCTTCTCGATGTCCGGGTTGTCCTTCTTCATCGCGCCGCCCTGCCAGCTCCCGGCGAACGCCATGGCGGCCTTGCCGGTGGCGAACTGGGTGCGCGCGTCGACCTCGTTCCAACCGGCCGCGGCGGGCGGAGCGACCTTGTGCACGGTCACCAGGTCGGTCCAGAACTTGACCGCCTTCTGCGCCTCGGGCGTGTGGTAGCCGGACTTCCAGGTGTCGCCGTCCTTGGTGGCGATCTCGCCGCCGGCACCCCAGAGGAAGGAGTAGAACGGCAGCTCGGAGTTGCCGGGCAGGGCGATGCCGTAGGTGCCGGGTTTCTTGGCCTGGACGGCCTTGGCGGCGGCGACCATCTCGTCCCAGGTCGTCGGCGGCTTCACGCCGGCCTCGGCGAACCAGTCGGTGCGGTAGTAGACGGCGCGCACGCCGGCGTACCACGGCACGCCGTACTGCTTGCCGTCGAGCTGGGCGTTGCGCACCAGGTCGGGCAGGATGTCCTTGCCCTCGGACCAGCCGTTGAACTTGTCCGTGACGTCGGCGAGGGCCTCCTGCGCGGCCCAGCCCTGGGTCTCGGTGTTGCCCAGCTCGGTGACGTCGGGGCCCTCACCACCGGCCAGCGCGGCCTGGAACTTCTTCGGTGCTTCGAGCCAGGGAATGTACTGCACCACCACGTCGGTCTCGGGGTGCTTCTTCTTGAACTCCGTCTCGACCGTGTCGAGGAACGCGGTCTGGGCGTCGCCGCCCTCGCCCATCATCCAGACCGTCAGTTTGCTGTTGTCGGCGGCCTTGTCGTCGTCGCCGGAGCCACCGCACGCGGTCAGCACCAGCGCGGCCGACGCCACGATGGCGGTGACCGGGGCCAGCCGCTTCCACCTGTTCACGCCATATCTCCCTCAGGGCCGTTTGGCACTAACCTTCTCCGCCGCACCTTAGTAGGAAAATTTCCTTTACAACAGGGGGAGTTCCCGACCGGCGGCCGAGGCGACGGTATCGCAGGCGAAGGCCCGGCCGGCAGGGGTGCCGTCCGGGCAGGTCAGAGCGGGGGTACGCAGACGGGCGCCCGGCCGATGGCCGGGCGCCCGTCGAGGTGTGGTGCGGGGGGTCAGTAACGCGAGACGCCGCGCCGGCGCCCGACGCCGGCCACCAGGGCGACACCGATGGCGGCGAAGAGAACCTGCAGCATCAGCTCACGCCAGTCGATGCCGGCGGTCTCGGCGAACCCGGAGGCCCGGGCGACGACCGTGCCCAGCAGCGCGGCGCCGACGCCGATCAGCATGTGCAGCCACATCGGCATGTTCTGCCGGCCCGGCACGACCAGCCGGCCCAGCGCGCCGACGATCAGACCAACGACCAGCGCCGTGATGATGCCCCAGACGGTGAACTCCATGGTCGCCCTCCTCCTTCGGATCGGGTCACACAACTTCGTGTGGTTTCTGTCGTGACCGCTAAGTTCCCGACCCGCCAAAATCCCAAACCGACTCCGATGACGAATTGTTCGCACCGGTGCTGAGCTGCTACTTCGTGAGAAAGTTCCAGCCCGGGTCACCATTGCCTCGCAGCGCTGCCGCACCGACCGGGTTCAATGCGGAAAAGCCGACGGGCGCCCGGCCGGTTCGGCCGGGCGCCCGTCGAGGCGGGTGATCCGCGATCAGTGGTGGGTGACGCCGCGCCGACGGCCGAAGCCGGCCACCAGGGCGACACCGATGGCGGCGAAGAGAACCTGCAGCAGCAGCTCACGCCAGTCGATGCCGGCGGTGTCGGCGAACCCGGAGGCCCGGGCGACGATGGTGCCGAGCAGCGCGGCGCCGACGCCGATCAGCATGTGCAGCCAGATCGGCATGTTCTGACGGCCCGGCACGACCAGCCGGCCCAGCGCGCCGACGATCAGGCCGACGATCAGCGCGGTGATGATGCCCCAGACGGTGAACTCCACGGTCGGTCCTCCAAATAAGCGGTTTCGCACGTTCTGTGCGGTTGCTGTCGTGACCGCTAAGTTCCCGACCGGCCGAAAATCGAAACCGGCCGGAGCGCCGCCCACCCGACTCCCGGCCACCCCGAAGGCCGAATCCGCAGGTGGGAGCGCCGGCGGAAGCTGAAAATTTCCTGGGTACGCGAACCGGCCGGCACCCCGGAAGGGCCGCCGGCCGGTCACGGGACCCGGTTGACTACTTCTTTCGGGCGCTCTTGCCGTCCCCGGAGTCGGAGGAGAGCGCGGCGATGAAGGCCTCCTGCGGGACCTCCACCCGGCCCACCATCTTCATCCGCTTCTTGCCCTCCTTCTGCTTCTCCAGCAGCTTGCGCTTCCGGCTGATGTCACCGCCGTAGCACTTGGCGAGCACGTCCTTGCGGATCGCGCGGATCGTCTCCCGGGCGATCACCCGGCTGCCGATGGCCGCCTGGATCGGCACCTCGAACTGCTGGCGCGGGATCAGCGAACGCAGCTTCGCCGCGATCGTGGTGCCGTAGTTGTATGCCTTGTCCTTGTGCACGATGGCGCTGAACGCGTCCACCGGCTCGCCGTGCAGCAGGATGTCGACCTTCACCAGATCGGACGCCTGCTCGCCGGAGGGCTCGTAGTCGAGCGAGGCGTAACCCTTGGTACGGCTCTTGAGCTGGTCGAAGAAATCGAAGATGATCTCGGCCAACGGCAGCGTGTAACGCAGTTCCACCCGGTCGGCGGAGAGGTAGTCCATGCCGAGCAGGGTGCCCCGACGTCCCTGGCACAGCTCCATCACGGCGCCCACGTAGTCGTTCGGGGTGAGCACCGTGGCCCGCACCGTCGGCTCGTACACCTCGGCGATCTTGCCGGTCGGGTACTCGCTCGGGTTGGTCACCACGATCTCCTCGCCGTCCTCGGTGATGGCGCGGTAGACCACGTTGGGCGCGGTGGAGATGAGATCGAGGTTGAACTCCCGCTCCAGCCGCTCCCGGATGATCTCCAGGTGCAGCAGGCCGAGGAACCCGCAGCGGAAACCGAAGCCCAGCGCGCCCGAGGTCTCCGGCTCGTAGGTGAGCGCGGCGTCGTTGAGCTTCAGCTTGTCGAGCGCCTCGCGCAGGTTCGGGTAATCCGAGCCGTCGATCGGATAGAGACCCGAGTAGACCATCGGCTTCGGATCCTTGTAGCCGCCGAGCGCCTCCTTGGCCTGGTTGCCGTTGATGGTGATGGTGTCGCCGACCCGGGACTGGCGCACGTCCTTCACACCGGTGATCAGGTAGCCGACCTCGCCGACGCCGAGCGCTTCCGCCTTCACCATCTCGGGCGAGATGACGCCGATCTCCAGCAGCTCGTGGACCGCCCCGGTGGACATCATCTTGATCCGGTCGCGGGCCGAGATCCGGCCGTCGACCACCCGGACGTAGGTGACTACGCCGCGGTATACGTCGTACACCGAGTCGAAGATCATCGCGCGGGCCGGGTCGCCGGCCGCACCGACCGGCGGCACGAACTGCCGGACGATCTCGTCGAGCAGGTACGGCACACCCTCGCCGGTCTTACCGGAGACCCGGATGCAGTCCGCCGGGTCGCCGCCGATCAGATGGGCCAACTCCTCGGCGTACTTCTCCGGCTGGGCGGCCGGCAGGTCGATCTTGTTGAGCACCGGAATGATGTGCAGGTCGTTCTCGAGCGCCAGATAGAGGTTGGCAAGCGTCTGCGCCTCGATGCCCTGCGCGGCGTCGACAAGCAGGATCGCGCCCTCGCAGGCGGCCAGCGAACGGGACACCTCGTAGGTGAAGTCGACGTGACCGGGGGTGTCGATCATGTTCAGGACGGCGGTCTCGCCGGCCCGGTCACCGTCGCGGATCGTCCACGGCATCCGCACGGCCTGGCTCTTGATGGTGATGCCGCGCTCGCGCTCGATGTCCATCCGGTCCAGGTACTGCGCGCGCATCTGTCGCGGGTCGACCACGCCGGTGAGCTGCAACATCCGGTCGGCCAGGGTCGACTTCCCGTGGTCGATGTGGGCGATGATGCAGAAGTTCCGGATGCGCGCCGGGTCGGTGGCACCGGGAGCGTTCGCGCCGGGATCGAGCGTCGGTGGCACAGCGGTCCGTTCTGGTCGGCTGACGGGAGCGGGCCGGCGTGACGCCGGCCCCCTCTATGCTCCCACGTCGTCCGAGGCGCGCCCGGGCTCCCCCGTCACTCCGCCGGCGGCTCGACGAACAGCGCGGCGAGCCTCGGCAGCCGGCGCCGGGCCTCATCCTCGTCGTCGAAGTCCCAGAAGTCGTTCAGGTCCGGCACCGGCACCGGATCACGCTCGGCGGGCAGCTCGGCCGCCGTGGCCTTCCGGTGGGCCTCCCAGGGCACCGACAGCATCCGCTCGCACTCGAACTCCTCGCCGCTGAGCGCGGCGGCCCGCACCCGCGGCAGCTCGGCCAGCGAGTCCGGCTCGCCGACCGCCCGCGCGAAGACGGCCCGACCCTGCGTCATCAGCCAGCCCCGGAAATATTCGAAGCCGTCGTCCGAGGCGCCGCCGTTGATCAGGTATGCCGCGCCCCACAGGTCGACCCGGTAGGAGGCGGCCAACACCCGCCGCTGGTGGTGGGCGTACCCGATGATCTCCTCGGGGTCGCGCTCGGCGAGCAGCGCGACCGCCCGGGCGGCGACCGCGTCGGCCTCTCCCCCGCCCCCGGCCCGGGCCTGGTCGATCAACTGCCAGAAGTCCTCGGTCCTCATGCTCGGCAGTCTGGCAGAGCCCACCGACGCGCCGCCGGCACCCGGCGGTGTGCCGATGCGGCAGCATGGTGGGGTGCGCGCGATCTCACTACCGCCCGTCGCGTACGGGGCGACGGCCGTGCGCCCCGGCTGGGCCGACCTGCCGTCCGGGCTGCGCGACGCGCTGGCCGCCCGGCTCGGTGGTCCGCCCGCGGCGGTCGAGGTGGCCGGCGGCGGCTTCACCCGCGGCTTCACCCGCGGCTTCGCCGCCGTGCTGACCGGCCCGACCGGCGAGCGGGCGTTCGTCAAGGCGGCGGCGCTGCACGGGCAGCGGCACCTGGTCGACTGGTACGCCCACGAGGCCGCGATCCTGGCCCGGCTCCCCGCCGGCCTGCCGGTGCCCCGGCCACGCTGGGCGCTTACCGAATCCGGCTGGTACGCCCTCGCGCTCGACGCGATCGACGGGCACGTCCCCCGGCTGCCCTGGGAGCCGGCCGAGCTGGCGGCGGCCCTCACCACGTACGCCGAAGTGGCCGCCGCGCTCGCCGAGCCGCCCGCGCAGCTCGTCGCGCTCGGCCTGCCCCGCCTCGCCGACCTGGCCCGGGACGACATCCTGTGGTGGGGCGAGGTGGCCGCCGGCCGCGAGCCGCTGCCCGCGGCGGCGGCCCGGGCGCCGCTGGCGGAGCTGGTCGCGCTGGAGACCCGGCTCCCCGGGTACGCCGACGCGGCCCCCGGGCTGGCCCACGGCGACCTGCGGGTGGACAACCTCCTGGTGGACCCCGCCGGCCGCGCCTGGCTCTGCGACTGGACCTGGCTCTGCCACGGGCCGGCCTGGTTCGACCTGGCCGGCCTGCTCATCACCGGGTACGCCACCGGCCTGGACGCGGACGCCGCCTTCGCCGGCCACCCGGCGACCGCCGGGGCGCCACCCGACGCGCTGGACGTGAGCCTCGCCGCACTGGCCGGCTACTTCCTCACCGGCGCCACCGCCGGACCGTCGACCGCCTCCCCGCACCTGCGGTCGCACCAGCGGTGGAGCGGTGAGCAGGCACTCGCCTGGCTGACCGCCCGCCAGGGCTGGACCTGACCCCGCTGCCCGAGAAGGAGGGGCCCCTTCTTAACACCTCCGGTTGAGAGGGGGACCCTTCTATACCGAAGGCGTTAAGAGGGGGCCCCTCCTTCCCCCGGTTTTGGTTGGGGCCGGGGCGACCTGGTAGCCTGGCCATTCGCGCGGCGATGACGCATGCTCGTCGTGCGCGGAAGCTGACCAACCCGAGCTATCAAGACGAGGCTGTCGCGTGGCGAACATCAAGTCCCAGATCAAGCGCAACCGGCAGAACGAGAAGCGCCGGCTGCGGAACAAGTCGGTCAAGTCGTCGCTGAAGACCGCCATCCGCAAGTTCCACGAGGCTGCTGAGGCCGGCGACGCCGAGAAGGCGACCGTCCTCATGCAGGAGGCCACCCGCAAGCTGGACAAGGCTGCCAGCAAGGGTGTCATCCACGCCAACCAGGCGGCCAACCGGAAGTCGGCGATCGCCAAGCGCGTCGCCTCGTTCTCGGCCTGACGAGACCGCAGACCCGACCGGAAGCCCCGGGACCACGTCCCGGGGCTTCCGGCTGTCCGCGTTCTCCCGGACCCGTCCGGTGCGCTCAGCAGCCGATCCGGCTGGATCCGACCGCGACGTCGTCGTACCAGAGGGTGTCGGCGCCACCGCCGTAGCTCTCCCAGCCCAGCTTCAGGTCGGTGAGCTGCGGCCGCCAGGTGCGGTTGTACCACTGGCCGTCGATGTCGTGGGTCGGCACGCCGTCGGCGGTGAGCCCGGTGACGGCGACGCCGTCGAGCCAGGTGCGGAGCTGACCGGCCGAGCCGTCGACCATGAACTCCAGGCAGGCCCACCGGTTGGTGGGCAGCGGCACGCTCTGCGCCACCCCGGCCGGGCTCTGCTCCGGCAACGTCGCGTCGTCGGACGCCCGGTTCCACTGCATGGCGCCGTTCTGGCCGCCCATCCGCAGGTCCTTGTTGCCGTCGGCGGCGTCGGCCATCGCGATCATCGTGGTGTGGTCGGTCGGCTGGGCGGTGGTGTGCCGCACCCAGATCCGGGTGTACCTGACGCTGCCCACGCCGCCGAGGTTCTTCGTGGACCTGACGAAGACGTGGTTGCAGTATCCGGCCGCGCCGTTGATCCGGACCGCCCGGTTGCCGCTGTGGGTGGTGGCCGTGTCGATGGTGGCCGTGCCGGCGCCGGCACAGTCGGGGTTCACCACGGTCCAGTCGCCGGACGGCGCCGAGCCGCTCTGGTTCTCGAAGCCGTCGCAGAGCACCGCCCCGGCGCACCCGGCCGGTGGTTCGGTGGTCGGCGGCGGGCTGGTCGGCGGGAGCGTGGTGGGCGGTGCGCTGGTCGGCGGGGCGGTGGTGGGCGGCGCGGTGGTGGGCGGGGCCGTGGTCGGTGGCGCGCTGGTGGGCGGCGTCGTCGTGGCGGGCCCGCCGGTCGGGGTCGGCCCGGCGCCGTTGCACGGTACGCCGTTCAGGGTGAACCCGGTCGGTGCGCCGCCGGCGGTGGTGAACGTGCCCTGCACACCGAACTCGGTGGAGCCGCCGGCCGGGATGCTGCCGTTGTACGACATGTTGCGGGCGGTGACCGTCGCCCCGGACTGGCTGACCGTGGCGTTCCAGCCGTTCGTGACGCGCTGGTCCCCGGCGTACGTCCAGGTGACGGTCCAACCGGAGACGGCGGTGTCGCCGGGCGAGACCTTGACGGCGGCGGTGAACCCGCCGGTCCACTGGTTGGGCGTGTAGTCGACCCGGCAGCCCTGGGCGGCTGAGGCCGGGCCGGCGAGCACTGCCGTTCCGGTCGCGGCCACGGTGGCGGCCAGCGCGGCGACGACCGCCAGGGAAGGGGCGGTGCGGGCGCGGAGAATCGTCATGAGGGTCCTTCGAAGTCGAGCTGGGCGGAGGCGACCCGTCGGCGCGCGTGGCGCGACAACGTGCCCTGGATGCGGCGCGGCGATGCGCCGACCGACGTGCCCGGCTCGGGGTGGAACTGTTCGCCGCCGACGGCCCGGGTCACCCGGGACCTCGGCGGTGCCCACCCTCAATCTATTGACAGATTCCTATTCAATCAAGCTTCCCGCCTGCCCGGCAGCGGCGGTCAGCGGAAGGAATCGGGCCAGGTGATCTCGGAGTCGATCCGGCGTTCGCCCTCTCCGGCCCGGCCGAACGGCAGCGGCGAGCGGCTCGGCCGATGACGGGACGCGGCCGGGCCGGCCGTCCTCTGCTCGGCGGCCAGGCTCACGCCGGCGGGCAGGGCCCGGGCCCGGACCGGCACCCGCGCCCGCCCGACGACCGGCTCCACCTGCCGGCGGAAGCGATCCCGCTCCTGCTCGGGCACCTGCGCGGCGGTGCGGATCACCAGCTCGGCCACCACGTCGTTCAGCTTGACCATCGCGGCCACCGCGGTCGGCAACACCAGCACCGCCCACCAGTTCACCAGTTCGGCGAGCGCGAGCAGCACGGCCAGCGCCGCCGCGCCCTCGAAGAACAGGAAGCAGAGCACCCCGCCCGGGTTGACGAAGCGCAGTCCGAGCACCCGGGCGTAGAGCGGGCGGTAGCGCTCCTCGTCCGTCGGCACTGTCGACCACGCTCGGGTCACCGGGCGCCGCCCTGCCGGGCCCCGGCCACCGAGAAGACGGCCCGCTCCAGCGCGTAGGCGCGGTCGTCGGCCCCGCCCTTGACCGCCGCGTTGCACTCGGCCGCCGCCCGCATCGCCTCGACCAGGCCCTCCGGCGTCCAGCCACGACCCTGACGCTGGGCCCGCTCGATCTTCCACGGTGGCATGCCGAGGCTGCTGGCGAGCTGGTAGGCGCTGCCCCGACCGGCCGAGGCGACGCGCGCCACGGTGCGCACGCCGTCGGCGAGCGCGTCGGCGATGGGCACCGGGTCCACCCCGACGTGCAGCGCCCAGCGCAGCGCCTCCAGCGCGCCGGGGACGTCGCCGACCATCGTCGCGTCGGCCACGGTGAAGCCGGTGACCTCGACCCGGCCCCGGTAGTAGCGGGAGACCGTCTCGGCGGCGATCCGCCCGTCGGTGTCGGCGACGAGCTGGGAGCAGGCGGCGGCCAACTCGCGCAGGTCGTTGCCGACGGCCGCGATCAGGGCCTCAGCGGCGTCGTCGGCGCACTTCCCGCCGTTGCGGCGGATCTCGTCCCGGACGAAGGCGACGCGCTCGCGGTGGCCCTTCAGCTTCGCCGCCGGCACCACTGTGGCGCCCGCCGCCCGCAGCCCGTCGGCGAACGCCTTGCCCTTCCCGCCACCCAGGTGCAGCACCACGAGCTGCACGTCCGGGTCGGGATTCTTCGCGTACGCCAACAGCGCGGCGGACAGGTCCTTGCGGGTGTCCTGCCCGGAGCGGAGCACCAGCACCCGGCGTCCGCCGAACAGCGACGGGCTCAGCATCTCGTCGATCTCGCCGACCGCCACCGAGCCGGCCTGGTATTCCCGCACGTCCACGTCGGGGTCCACCGCCCGGGCCCGGGCGACGGCTTCGGAGACCGCGCGCGTGGCGAGCAGCTCCTCGTCGCCGAGGACGAGCAGAATGGGCGGCAGGCTGGCGGGGGTCACGTCGCCCATACTCGCACGCACTCCGACCGGTGCGTGCCTGCTCATCCGGGACTGTGACGGCGCAGCCCGCACACAACGCAAATCGCGACATTTTGCCTTGATCTACCAGCTATGCCGACAAGATCCCCGGATCGCTCCGGCGCGTTCACCACGACCTCCCCCGTTCGACTCCCCGCGCGACCACCGCCAAGCCGGCTCCGGCCCGGACCGCGGCCACGTCGCCGTCGGTGTCGGTGCGCATCACCCGGGCACCTGCCCTGGTCAACCGGCCCATCAGACCCGCGTTGGGGTGCCCGTAGTCGTTGTCGACGCCGACGCAGACCAGCGCGACCGCCGGGCGGACCGCGGCGAGGAAATCCGGATCCTGGTAGGCCGACCCGTGGTGCGCCACCTTCAGCACGTCCGCCCGGATCGCGGCGGTCGGCAGCGTCTCCCGCAGCGCCCGCTGCTCCTCGGTCTCGGCGTCGCCGGCGAGCAGGATCCGCACCCCGGCCACGGTGGCGGTCAGCACCAGCGAGTTGTTGTTCGGGTCGGAGCGGCTGCCGCGCAGCGGGTACGGCGGCCCGACCGCGGCCAGTTCCACCGCGCCGGCCCGCCAGCGCCAGCCCGCCGGCACCGCGTCGAGACGGGCCCCACCACGGCGGGCCGCCGCGCGCACCTGGGCCACCCCGTAGGGCGGCTCGGACCAGGGCGGGCCGACCACCGCATCCACCCGCCGCCCCTGGAACACCCCGGCCACCCCGCCCACGTGGTCGGCGTGGAAGTGGCTGACCACCAGCAGCGACACCTCGCGTACGCCAAGCCGCCGCAGGCAGCCGTCCACCGCGGACGGCTCCGGGCCGGCGTCGACCACCACGGCCCGCCCGGCGTCGACCGGCAGCACCACCGCGTCGCCCTGCCCCACCGCGCACGCCACCACCACCCAGCCGCGCGGCGGCCACCCGGAGGCCAGCAACCGGATCGGCACCGCCCCCAGCACCACCGCCACCACGACGACCGCGACCAGCCGCCGGGCCCGACGCCGCCGGGCGGCGAGCAGCAGCGCCACGCTCACGGCCGCCAGCAGCAGCGCACCGGCCACCCCGCCCAGCCACGGCACATTGCCGGCCGGCAGACCCGCTCCGTGCGACGCCACCACCACCAGCCAGCGCGCCGGCCAACTCGCCAGCCAGGCCAGGAACTCGGCGCCGGCCGGCCACACCGGCGACAGCACGGCGGCGAGCACGCCCAGCACCGTGGCCGGCGCGACCGCGGGCACGACCAGCAGGTTCGCCGGCACCGCCACCAGGCTGACCGTCGCGGACAGCCCGGCGATCACCGGGCCGCACGCGAGCTGCGCAGCGGCCGGCACCGCCAGCGCCTCCGCCAACCCCGGCGGCACGCCCCGACGTCGCAACGCGTCCCGCCACCCGGGCGCGAGCAGCAGCAGTCCGCCGGTGGCGCAGACCGACAGCGCGAAGCCCGGATCACCGGCCAGGTCCGCATCGAGCAGCACCAGGCCGGCGACGGCGGCGGCCAGCGCGGGCAGCGCGGCCCGGGGCCGGCCGGCGGCCAGCGCGGCGAGCCCGATCGCGCCCATCGCCGCGGCCCGCACCACGCTCGGCGAGGGCCGCACCAGGATGACGAAACCGACCAGGGCGAGGCCGCAGAGCGCCACCGCGGTACGCGGGCCGGCGCGCGCCCAACGGGCCAGCAGCAGCACCGCCCCCACGATGATCGCCACGTTGGACCCGGACACCGCGTTGAGGTGCGTCATCCCGGTGGCCCGGAAGTCCTCCTCCACCTCGGGCAGCAGCCGGCTGGTGTCGCCGACCACCAGGCCGGGCAGCAAACCGCCCGGCGCGTCGGGCAGCGGCTCACAGGCCCGTTGCAGCCCGGACCGCAGCGCGCCGGCCGCTCGCTGGACCCACGACGGGTCGCCGCGTCGGACGGGCGCACCGGTGACCGAGAGCACCGCCGCCGTGAGGTCACCGCCGCGCGGCTCCGCGAGCCGGCCGCGGGTGGTGACGTGTTGCCCCGGCAGCAGCCCCTGCCAACCCGGGTCGGTGGCGAGCACCAGGCCGCGCGCCGGGCCGGTGACCTGGCCGCCGTCGGAACCGGTGAGGCGGAGCAGGTCGACGCGGACCAGCAGCGGCGCCGGGCGGCCGGGCGAGCCGCGCACCCGACGTGGGTCGTCGCGCACCACCAGGTCGGCGGTGACCACCGCACGTTCGGTGACGAGCGCGCGGATCGGGGCGGCGTCGCGGACCACGAGCCGCGCCCCGGTCGCCGCCGCCCCGCAGAGCACGCCGAGCAGGACCGCGACAGTGATCCAGCCGTAGCGGCGGATCGGTGCGGTCCCCCCGCGTCGCAGGCGCAGGCCCGCGACGAACGCGAGCCCGGCGGCGGCGGTCGCCAGCCAGACGGTCGCCCACACGGAGAGGTGCAGCCCGGCCAGCGCGGCGAGCCAGGTCGCCGCCGCGAACCCGGCCAGCCGCAGGTCGGGCGCGGCGTCCCCACCGTCGGCGCTCACACCGTCACCAGTTCCTTGAGCTGCTCGTAGCGGGCGTCCCCGATGCCCTCGACCTGCCGCAGTTCGGAGACGGACCGGAACCCGCCGTGCTGCTCCCGGTGGTCGAGGATCCGCTGGGCGAGCACCGGGCCGACGCCGGGCAGCGTGTCGAGCTGGGCCAGCGTGGCGGTGTTCAGGTTCACCGGCCCGACGGCTGGGCCACCGGGCACACCGCCGCCGGTTGCCGGCCCGGGCGCGGCCTGCCCCGGCGGGGCGGTCACGCCGACCAGGATCAACTCGCCGTCGGTGAGCTTGCGGGCGGGGTTGAGCAGCGCCACGTCGACCCCGGGCAGCGCGCCACCGGCCGCCGCCACGGCGTCGGCCAGCCGAGCGCCGGCCGGCAGCCGCACCAGTCCCGGGCGACGGACCTTGCCGGCCACCGCGACGACGACCACCTGACCGGACGAGGCGGCCGGCGCCGCCGCCTCGGTCACCGCGCCGGCCGCCGCCCGCGTCGCATCCCCGGCCGGCGCGACCGCACGGACCGGCTCGGCGGTCGGGCGGGACCGCCACGCCCAGACGGCGGCCACCAGCACGACGAGCGCGGCCACGGCGGCGAGGGCGCGGACGCCGCGACGGCCCGGATCGAACGCACCGGGCCCGGGCAACCGCGATGCCAACCCGCGCGAGGGCTCCGGCGGTGGGTCCGCCTCCGGCCCGTCGGCATCACCCACGACGGACGCCCCGAACAGCGGCGTCGGCGCGTGGTCGGGCTCCACGGGGCCCCGTCGCGGTGCGGAGCGGTCCGGCTGGGGATAGGGGTACGCCGGTGACGGCTCCGGCGTCGCCGCTCGGACAGCCTGCGGCGTACCGCCGGCGGGAGGCGGCACGGTGGTCCGGCCCGCTGCTGGCGTGAACAGCAGGGCGAGCCTCCGCCGCACCGTCGTCTCCTCGTCGTCTGACACGGCTCGGCACGCTAGCGGCGACGGTGGGCCAAGGGCCGGTCCGTGCGTGCCCGCCTGTGGACAAGCGGCGCTTGTGGACAACCGTCCGATCAAGCCGCCGATGTGCTGATCGGCGATGCCGGCGAGGATCCGCCGGGACGTGGTGCACCTGACGCTGGTTGTCCCGTGCGGCGGTCAGCGCGCCTCCGGGTCGAGCCCGAGCGCGGCCCGGCCGCCGTCGACCGGCAGCGCGAGAACGGCGCGAGCGCCGGCCGACCGCGGGCTCACCGGCGGCGGTGGACGACCACGCAGGCCAGGCCGGGGCCGGCGTGCGCGGCGACCACGGCGCCGGCCTCGGTGACGTACGTGTCGTGCAGCCGGTCGCCCAACCGATCGCTCAGCGCGGCCAGCAACGCCTCGGCGCGTGGCGCGGCGGCGAGGTGGTGCACGGCCAGGTCGACGTCGGCGTCGCCGGCCGCCTCGACGGCCAGGTCGACCAGGCGCGCTACGCCCCGGCTGGCGGTGCGGACCTTGTCCCGCAGCACGATCGCGCCGTCCGGCATGTGCATGATCGGCTTGACCGAGAGGGCGGTGCCGAGCAGTGCCTCGGCCGCGTTGATCCGGCCGCCCCGGCGCAGGAACTCCAGCGTGTCGACGTAGAAGAAGATGGTGGTGCGGTCGATCGCGTCCCGCGCCGCCGTGCGTACCCCGGCCAGGTCGGCGCCCCCGGCGGCGGCCGAGGCGGCGGCGAGCGCCGGGAAGCCGAGGCCCATGCCGCAGGAGCGGCTGTCCACCACGGCGACCCGGTCGTCGCCGACGTCGGCGGCGGCCAGCCGGGCCGCCTGGACGGTGCCGGACAGCTCGGCGGAGAGGTGCACCGAGACCACGGCGTCGGCGCCCTCGGCCAGCAGCGCGCGGTAGACCCGCGCGAACTGCTCCGGCGCGGGCCGCGACGTGCTCACCGAGACGCGGCGGGCGCTCAACGCCCGGGTGGCGTCCGCCGGGGACGTCTCGATGCCCTCCAACCCTTCGGCGCCGTTGAGCACGACGGTCAGCGGTACGACGGTGAGCCGGTGCGCGCGGACCAGTTCGGGGGGTAGGTAGGCGGTGGAGTCGGTGACGACCGCTACGGGCATGACCGGCACGCTAGCCGATGTGGCGGTGCCGCGCCGGGGCCGGAGGTCTCAGATCGCGTCGGTGAGCGCCGGTCGGGTGATCAGCCCGACGTTGTGCGCCCGCAGGTGCCAACCCCGGACGTCGTCGTGACGCAGCTCGGTCCAGTGGCAGTTGGCCAGCGCGCCGAGACCGCGTAGCACGCTGTGGTCCCAGCCGAGCAGGTGGCCGACGCCCTGGCGGGCGGCGCCGCCGTGCGTGGTGACGACAACGGTGCCGCCGGCGGCCAGGTCGGCGGCGTCCTGGAACGCGGCGCCGAGCCGCTTGCCGAGGTCGTCGAGGCTCTCGACGTCGGCGCCGGGATCGGGGGCGCCGGCCCGCCAGCGGGCGTACTCGTCTTCGAAGCGCTCGGCGACCTCGGTGAGGGCCAGGCCCTGCCACTTGCCGAAGTGCCGCTCGCGCAGCCGGGCGTCGGTGCGGACCGGAAGCCCGGTCAGCGCGGCGAGAGCGGCGGCGGTGTCGGCGGCCCGGCGCAGGTCGCTGGCGACGATGGCGTCGGGGCGCAGCGCGGCCAGCACGGGTGCGGCGGCGTGGGCCTGCTCCCGGCCGAGGTCGTTGAGCGGCACGTCGGTCTGGCCCTGGACCCGGCTCGCGGCGTTCCAGTCGGTGTTGCCGTGCCGCCAGATGATCAGGCGGGTCATTCGGCGGTGGCGGTGCCGGCGGCCGAGTCGGCCAGGTCGCGGTCCACGAACGGGATCTGCGGGCAGTCCTTCCAGAGCCGGTCGAGCGCGTAGAACTCGCGCTCCTCGGTGTGCTGCACGTGCACCACGATGTCGACGTAGTCGAGCAGCACCCAGCGGCCACCCCGCTCGCCCTCGCGGCGGATCGGCTTGGCCTTCTCCGGCAGCTCCAGCAGGCGCTCCTCGATGGCGTCGACGATGGCGAGCACCTGACGCTCGTTCGGCGCCGAGGCCACCAGGAACGCGTCGGTGATGGCGAGCTGGTCACCGACGTCGATGACGACGATGTCCTCCGCCTTCTTGTCGGCCGCGGCCTGGGCGGCGGCCATCGCCAACTCGTACGCGCGCTCGGGAATGGTGGTCACCGTTCTCCTTCGATCAACCGTGCGACTCTCCAAGCCTCTCACACCCGCTGGTACGGCGACTTGCCAGTTCTGGTCGGTTTCAGGCACGAACGGGGACGTAACGGGCGGGATCAGCGCTGGTAGAGCCGCCGTTTGGCGATGTACTGCACCACACCGTCCGGCACCAGATACCAGACCGGCTCACCCCGGCTGACCCGGGCGCGGCAGTCGGTCGAGGAGATGGCCATGGCGGGCACCTGCACCAGGCTGACCGAGTCCGCCGGGAGGTGCTGATCGGACAACTCGAAGCCGGGCCGGGTCACGCCGATGAAGTGGGCCAGTTCGAGCACCTCGTCCAGATCCTTCCAGGAGAGGATCCGCTCCAGCGCGTCCGCGCCGGTGATGAAGAACAACTGCGTCTTCGGACCGTATTCGGCGTGCAGGTCGCGCAGCGTGTCGACGGTGTAGGTGGGCCCGCCGCGGTCGATGTCGACGCGACTCACCTGGAAACGCGGGTTGGAGGCGGTGGCGATCACCGTCATGAGGTAGCGGTCCTCGGCCGGACTGACCGGTTCGTCCGCCTTCTGCCACGGCTGGCCGGTGGGCACGAAGACCACCTCGTCCAGGCCGAACCGGTCCGCCACCTCGCTCGCCGCCACCAGGTGACCGTGGTGGATCGGGTCGAACGTGCCGCCCATGATGCCGATCCGCCGGATGTCTTCCTCCACCCCGCGATCCTAGGCCGCACTCCGACACCGCCCGGCCCGGGCCGTCGGGCTCGCGCCGGACGGGTGTCCACCCGCCCGGCGCGTCACCGCTCAGGCGCCCGCGGCGGCCACCGCCGTCCGGGCCACCAACGCCCGCCGCAGGTCGTCGTCCAGGTCGACGACCCGCCGGCGCAGCCCCGGCGTGAGGTCGTCGCGCGCCAGCAGCGCCGCGGCCAACTCCCGGGTGGGCTGCGCCACGGCATAGCGCGGGAAGGCCAGCGCCGCGACCCGGTCCGCCACCCACGGGGTACGTCTGCGCGTGGCCGCCGGCATGTCGGCGAAGTATCGCTCGACGTATCCGGCGGTCAACTCCGCCTGCTCCGGCTGCCAGAACCCCTCGGCGGTGGCCTCCACCAGCCGGTTCGACAACTCGGTGTTGCGGGTGACGATCTCCCAGGCGGCGCGCTTGGCGTCCGCGTCGGGCAGCGCCGCCCGGCAGCCGGCCGCCCGCTCGACGCCGGTGGCGCTGCGGTCGGCGGCCGACTCGGCGGCGATCTCGGACTCGCCCGCGCCGCCCAGCACCACCAGCCGGTGCAGCAACTCCCAGCGCAGGTCGGCGTCGACCGCCAACCCCGCCGGCACACCCTCGCCGGACAGCCAGCCGGCGAGCAGCCCGGCGTCCGTGGTGGCGCCGATCAGGCCACGGGCCGCGGCGAGTTGCAGCGAACCGCCCGCCGGCGCGCCCGCCAGCAGCGTCCGGCACGCCTCGGCGACCCGCAGCAGCGCCGCGTCCCGGGCCAGCGGCTCCAGGTAGCGGTCGACGAGACCGCGGCTGAGCGTAAGCACGTCCTCCGCGATGATCACCTCGGTCTCGGCCGGCAACGCGGCGGCGATCAACGCGACCAGGTCGCCGACCGGCCGCTCGCCGTCGGTGGCGGCGTCGAGCGCCTCCCCCCAGAGCAGCGCCCGGGCCAGCGGGTCGTCCAGGCAGGGGAGCAGCGTCGGCACCGCGCCGGCGGACGCCGGATCGAGCCGGATCTTGGCGAACGTGAGGTCACCGGCGTTGGGCAGCAGCAGGCCGGTGGCGGGCTGACCGGCCAGCTCGGGCAGCACGGTGCGACCGCCGTCGGCGGCCGGGTCGAGGTCGACCTCGAACCGGCGCACCGGGCCGTCGGTGGGGTGGTGGGCCACCCCGATGCGGTGCGGTCGCAGCACCGGGTGGCTCGCCGGCGCGGTCTGCACCACGCTCACCTCGGCCCAACGCCCGTCGGCGTCCACCGTCGTCGCCGTCCGCAGCGTGTTGACCTGCGGGCGGCGCAGCCACCGTTCGGCCCAGCCGGCCAGGTCGCGACCGCCGGCGGTGGCGAGGCTGTCGAGCAGGTCGGCGAGGGTGGCGTTGCCGAACCGGTGCTTCGCGAAGTGCGCGTTCAGGCCGGCGAGGAACGCCTCGTCGCCGAGCCAGGCGACGAGCTGGCGCAGCGCGGCGGCGCCCTTGGCGTAGGAGATGCCGTCGAAGTTGAGCAGGCCCGCCGCCGCGTCGGCGACCTCCTCCGGGGCCACCGGGTGGGTGGACGGGCGCTGGTCGGCCGCGTATCCCCACGCCTTGCGGCGCAACGCGAACGTGGTCCACGCCTGATCGAACCGGGTCGCCTCGGCGGTGACCCGGGTGCCCAGGTATTCCGCGAACGACTCGTTCAGCCACAGGTCGTCCCACCAGCGCATGGTCACGAGGTCGCCGAACCACATGTGCGCCATCTCGTGCGCGATGACGGTGGCCCGCTGCTCGCGCTGGGTGTCGGTCACCGCCGAGCGGAAGACGTAGTCGTCGCGCAGCGTCACCAGGCCCGGGTTCTCCATCGCGCCGGCGTTGAACTCGGGCACGAACGCCTGGTCGTACTTGCCGAACGGGTAGCGCTCGGCGAAGAGCTGGTGGAACCGGTCGAGGCACTGCCGGGTGATCGTGAAGATCTCGTCCGCGTCGGCGTCGAGGTGCGCGGCGAGCGACCGCCGGCAGTAGAGGCCGAGCGGAACGCCGTCGTGCTCGGACCGCAGCACGTGCCAGGGCCCGGCGACCAGCGAGACGAGGTAGGTGGCCACCGGTGCGGTGGGGGCGAACTCCCAGCGCCCGGGCGCCGGCCGGTCGGCGAGCCGGCCGTTGGCCGCCACCGTCCACTCCGGCGGCGCGGTGACCGTCAACGTCACCGGGGCCTTCAGGTCCGGCTGGTCGAACGCGGCGAAGATGCGCGGACCGTCGTCCAGGAAGGACATCGCGTAGAGGTAGGTCGCACCGTCGGCCGGGTCGACGAAGCGGTGCAACCCCTCGCCGGTGTTGGAGTAGGCCATCTCGGCCTCGACGGTGAGCGTGTTCGTCGCGGCCAGCCCGGTGAGCGGCAGCCGCTCCTCGGACAGCAACTCCGGGTCGAGGTCGCGGTCGTTGAGGCGGGCCCGCAGGAGTCGGCGGGGCTTGACGTCGACGAAGGTCTCGGCGCCGGGGGTGGCCCGGAACCGGATGGTGGTGGTGGAGCGGAACCGCTCGGCGTCGCCGGTCAGGTCGAGGTCCACCTCATAGGACTCGACGGTGACCGACGCGCCACGCGCGGTTGCCTCTGCACGGGTCAGGCTCGGCATCCGCTTATCCTGCCCGATGAGGTCCGCACGGGGCCTTCCCGTGACACCTGGCGATGGAGGAACAACGATGGGTCAGCACCCCAAGGGCGATTTCGACACTTCTCGGGCGGTCTGGCAGCGAGCGGAGGGCGACACGTCCGAGGGCGCGGTCGAGGTGGCCTTCGTCGACGACCTGATCGGGATGCGCAACTCGGCCGAGCCGGACGGGCCCGTGCTGGTCTTCACCCAGGCCGAGTGGGACGCGTTCGTCGCCGGCGCCCAGGACGGCGAGTTCGACCTGGACTGAGTCAGTCACCGTCGCCCCAGCCGAGCCCGCCCGGCCCGGGCGCGTGGTGGAAACCGGGGTGGCCGGCCACGTCGGCGCACCGCTCGCCGTCGGGCCCGACCGCGCCGCAGAACAGCCGCTCGGCGCGGTGCCAGGCGTCGGCCGGCGACAGCGCCGCCGCGCCGAGCGCCAGCTCCGGGCGGAGCAGACCGAGCGCCTCGGCGTACGCGACGGCCACCTCGCGCGCGACGGCGGGGTCGGCCGCCGCGAAGCCGAGGTGCACGGTGAAGAACCGCGGTGGGCGGGTCCCGGCACGCCGGGGCCCGCCGATCAGCGGTTCCTCCCGGCCGCCGCCCCGCAGCCCGGCCACCGCGTCGCGGTGCCACCGCCGTGCCGCCCGGTCGTCGCGCATGCCTAGCCCTCCCCGTCTCCGGTGGCCCCGCCGGACCTCGCGCCGGCGGGGCGGGACCGGCCGCCGCCGGTCCCTGCGTCGAGCCAATCAGCTTTTCCGCCCCCGGGGAGGGGCCAGCGGGGGGTCCGCTTCACCGCCACCTTTCCCGAACCCGGCTGAGCTGCGCAGATAGAGGATTCGGCGGCATCGCCCCGGGTAGGTAGCCAACGTCGCCCAGGACCGTCGAACCGCGTCAGGAGCAGCCGAGATGAGCACCATGCCGAGCGACCGGAGCCCGGACAGCACCGTGGCGTTCCTCCGCGAGGGCTACCGCTTCGTGGGCGCGCGCTGCGACCGGTTCGGCACCGACGTCGTGCAGACCCGGCTGCTCCTGGAGCCGACGATCTGCCTGCGCGGACGGGACGCCGCCGAGCTGTTCTACGACGAGGAGCGGTTCGTCCGGCGCGGCGCCATGCCGATGCGCGTCCAGCGCACGCTGACCGGGGTCGGCGGCGTGCAGGGCCTCGACCTGGCGGCGCACCGCGCCCGCAAGGCCATGTTCATGTCGATCATGACGCCGGCCGCGGTCCGGCGCCTCGGTCAACTCTTCGACGACGAGTGGCGGGCGAAGATCCCGGCCTGGGCCGGGCAGGGCCCGGTGGTGCTCTACGACGAGGTCGGCCGGATGCTCACCCGGGCGGTGTGCGCCTGGGCCGGGGTGCCGCTGCCCGAGGCCGACGTGCGCCGCCGCACCGCCGAGATGCACGCCATGATCGAAGGGCCGGCCGTGCCGGGCCCGAAGCACTGGCGCGGCCTGCTCGGCCGCCGCCGCGCCGAACGCTGGGCCGGCGCGCTCGTCGACCGGGTACGGGCCGGCACGCTGCCCGCGCCCGAGGGCAGCGCGCTGCGGGTCGTCGCCGAGCACCGGGACGAGCGGGGCACGCCGCTGCCCCGCCGGATCGCCGCGGTGGAACTGCTCAACGTGCTCCGCCCCACGGTCGCGGTGGACCGGTACGTGGTCTTCGCCGCGCTGGCGCTGCACGACCACCCGCACTGGCGGGACCGGGTACGCGGCGACGACGACGCGACCGAGCAGTTCGTCCAGGAGGTACGCCGCTACTACCCGTTCTTCCCGGTCGCCGCGGCCCGGGTGCGCCGCTCGTTCCAGTGGCGGGGGTACGCGTTCCCGCAGGGCCGCCGCGTGCTGCTGGACCTGTACGGGACGAACCACCACCCGCAGCTGTGGCCCGAGCCGGAGCGGTTCCGCCCGGAACGCTTCGCCGGCTGGCGGGACGACCCGTTCGGCCTGATCCCGCAGGGCGGCGGCGACCACCACACCGGGCACCGCTGCGCCGGCGAGTGGGTCACGATCGAACTGATGAAACGGGCGGTGGCCGCGCTGACCGGCACGATGAGCTACCACGTGCCGCCGCAGGACCTGGCGCTCGACCTCACCCGGATGCCGACGCTGCCGCCCAGCGGGCTGATCGTCGACGGGGTGCGGCCGGCCGCCTAGTACCGACCGCACCCCTGCCGGTCAGGCCGTCGGCGGATGCAGGACGGTGCGCAGGCAGCCGTCCCGCTTCTGCTCGAAGATCTCGTAGCCGCGGGCCCCGTCCTCCAGCGACATCGGGTGGGTCGCCAGGTAACCGGGGTCGATCTCGCCGGCCGCGACCCGGTCCAGCAGCATCGGGATGTAGCGCTGCGCGTGCATCTGCCCCATCCGCAGCACCAGGGCCTTGTTCATGGCCGCGCCGAGCGGGAACTTGTCCACCAGGCCGCCGTACACCCCGACGATGCTGACCGTGCCGCCCTTGCGGCACGCCATGATCGCCTGCCGGACCGACGTCGGCCGGTCGCTCTGCAGCCGTACCGTCTGCTTCGCCTTGTCGTACGCGTAGGTCGGCCCGACGTCGTGCGACTCCATGCCGACCGCCTCGATGCAGGCGTCCGGCCCACGCCCGGCGGTCAGCTCGCGTAGCGCCTCCAGCACGTCGGTCTCCGCATAGTTGATCGTCTCCACGCCGAGGCGCCGGGCCGCGGTGTCGAGCCGTTCCGGCAGCCGGTCGATGAGCACGACCCGCTCGGCGCCGAGGATCTGCGCGGACCGGGCGGCCATCTGTCCGACCCCGCCGGCGCCCCAGACCGCGACCACCTCGCCGCCCTTCAGGCCGCAGAAGTCGGCCGCCATCCACCCGGTCGGCATGGCGTCGGAGGCGAAGACCACCGAGTCGTCCGGCACCCCGTCCGGCACGGTGAACGCGCCCACGTCGCCGAACGGCACCCGGATGTACTCGGCGTGGCTGCCGGAGTAGCCGCCGGCGGCGTGCGAGTAGCCGAGGATGCCCGCCGGCGAGTGCCCCCACAGCTTCTCGGTGAAGACCGGCTGCGGGTTGGAGTTGTCGCAGAGCGAGTACTGCTCGGTGCGGCAGTACCAGCAGCCGCCGCAGGCCACCACCGAGCCGACCACGACCCGGTCGCCGACGGAGATCCGCCGAACGTCCGGCCCGGTCTCCACCACCTCGCCCATGAACTCGTGGCCGAGCACGTCCCCCTCCCGCATCGCCGGCAGGTAGCCGTTGATGAGGTGCAGGTCGGAGCCGCAGACGCTGCTCGCCCGGACCTTCACGATGATGTCGCCGGCCGACCGGATGCCCGGCTCCGGCACGTCGCGCACGGCGAGCTTGCCGACGCCTTCCCAGCACAGCGCCCTCACGGCCGCCCTCCCACGATCAGCTTCTCGCGTACCTTGTCGGTGGCCCGCTCCTGCCGCGGGCTGCGTCCGGACGGGTCGTGCCGGGTGTCCAGCACCTGGCCGGTCTCGATCAGCGACTTGATCCGGCGCAGCACGGTGCGCAGCGCCAGGTCCGGGTCGCCGCCGGCCAGGCCGACCGCCCGGCGCAGCGGGCCGGAACGCCAGCGCAGCTCGGCGCGGATCTCCGTGCCCCGGTCCTGCGGCGCGGTGACCAACTCGACCCGCCCCCGCTGTCTCACCGGGCCGTCGGTGACGCGCCAGGTCAGCCGTCCCGGCCCGGTGACCGTGATCTCCGCCCGCCACTGGGTGCCGCCGCCGGCCGGGTCGGCGGCCACGCAGCGCCACCGGTTCTCGTCGAGCTGCTCCAGGGTGGCCCAGTCGGCCAGCCCGCGGTCGAGCCGTTCCCGGTCGGCCCAGAAGCCGACCACCGCCTCGACCGGCCGGTCGACGGTGATGCCGCGACGTACCACGTACCAGCCGTCCTCCCGGTCGGGTTGGTGCCGGCGCCGGCGCCGGGCCACCGTGCGGGTGACCCCCAGCGCGGTCACCGCGGCGGCGCCGGCCAGCGCCCACCTCGTTCCGTTGCTGCTCATCACGTCTCCTCCAGCCCGGACGACTCGGACCGTCCGTGGTTGGCTGCGCTACCCGGCGCGAGGAGCCCGAAACGGTTTCAGGCGTCGCATTCCGGGCAAGCCGCGGGACCGATCCCGACGGAGGCGACGTGACCCGCACGACCGTACCGACCCGGCCGCGCCCCGGCCGGACCGCCGCCGCGCCCGCGCCGGTCCGGCTCCCGATGGCGTACGTCCTGCCGCTGCGCGCCGGCCTCGACCTCGACCTCGGCGAGCTGACCGGCTATCTGCGCGAGCTGTGCCGATGGGTCGACGTGGTGGTGGTCGACGGCTCGCCGCCGCAGCGCTACGCCCGGCACGCGACCGCCTGGCGGGGGCTGGTCCGACACGTCCCACCGGACCCGGCGCTGCGCGGGCGCAACGGCAAGGTGCTCGGCGTGCTCACCGGGGTCGCGCTGGCCCGGCACGAACACGTGGTGATCGCCGACGACGACGTCCGGTACGACCCGGAGGCGCTGCGCGCCGTGCACGAGCTGCTCGACCGGGTGGACCTGGTCCGGCCGCAGAACCACTTCGACCCGCTGCCCTGGCACGCCTGGTGGGACACCGGCCGGACGCTGCTCGCCCGGGCGTTCGGCGGGGACTGGCCGGGCACGCTCGCGGTGCGCCGGGGCACGTTCCTGGCCATGGGCGGCTACGACCCGGACGTGCTCTTCGAGAACCTGGAGTTGAGCCGGACGGTCCGCGCGTACGGCGGCAGCACGGCGACCGCGGCCTGGCTGTACGTGCGGCGGCTCCCGCCCACCGCCGCACACTTCCGCGGGCAGCGGGTCCGCCAGGCGTACGACGAGACGGCCCGGCCGGCGTGGCTGCTGGCCGCGCTGGCGGTGCTGCCGGCCACGGCGGTCGCGCTCGCCGCCCGGCGCCCGGGGCTGCTGCTGCGGGCCGGGCTGGTCACGGTCGCGGTGGCGGAGCTGGGCCGGCGCCGGGCCGGCGGGGCCCGGGTCTTCCCGGCGCACACCACGCTGGCCGCGCCGGTGTGGCTGCTGGAACGCGGGGTGTGCGCCTGGCTCGCGGTGGGCCGGCGGCTGCGCGGCGGGGTGCCCTACGCGGGCAGTCGGCTGACGGTGGCCGCGCACTCCCCCCGCGCGTTGCGCCGGCGGCTGGCCCGCCGCCCCGATGAGCTGGCCGGCTGGGTCGAGACATGCGAAGGCGGGGGCCCTTGTTGACGCCTGAGCGACAAGAAGGGCCCCGCCCAACACACAGGGTGGTCAGGACCGGGCCTGGTGCGCGCTCTCCCGGACGTCCTGGGCGGCACCGCGGCCGTCGTCCTTGACCGCGTGCGCGGCCTCCTGTGCGGTCGACCGCACCGACTCGGCGGCGTGCTGGGCCGGCTCGCGCAGCTCGTCCTTCAGCTCGCCGGCGACCTCGCCCAGCTTCTCCTTGACCACGCCGCCGTGCTCGGTCGCCTTCTCCTTGACCTGCGCGGCGAGCTCCTGCTCGCGACGGGTGGCCGGGATCAGCGAGGAGACCAGCATGCCGACGCCGAAGGCGATCACGCCGGCGGCGATCGGGTTGCCCTGGGACTTCTGCCGCACCACCTGCGGCGCCCGGTGGGCGGCTTCGCCCACGCTGGAGGCTGCGGAGTGCGCCTTGTCGCCCACCGTGGAGGCGGCCGAGGAGGCGTGGTTGCCCGCCGAGTGCGCGGCGTGGCCGGTGCTGTGGCCGAGATCGGAAGCGGTTCCCATCACCTTGTCCTTCACGTTCGTCAGCGCGCCACGGACGCGCTGCTTGCGGTCGTCGACGATGCGGCCCGGGCTGACCTTGTACGCCAGGGCGTCCACGTCCGAGCTGAGGTTGTTGCGGGTGGCTTCGATCTCCCGGCGGATCTGGTCGGGATCGGTGCTCATCGGGTGACTCCCTCCGGGTGCGGCTTGAGTGCGTCGGGGATGCGCTGCACGCTGTCGTTGGTCTGCTTCAGGCCGCGGATCTGCTCGGCGTTCTTCTTCGCCTTCGAGTAGAGGACGGCGGCGATCGCGGCCCACACCACCGCCACGATCAGCGCGGCCAGTCCGGAGTCCATGACGTTGTCGAGGAACTGCCACACCGCGATGGAGACGAAGAGCGCCACCATGTAGCCGCCGAAGCCGGCGCCGCCGTAGAGGCCGGCGGCCTTGCCCGCCTTCCTGCCCTCCTGGCGGATCTCCGCCTTGGCCAGCTCGACCTCCTGGCGCATCAGCGTGGAGAGGTCGCCGGTGACCTGGCTCATCAGCTCACCGATCGAGCTGGCCCGCACCTCGTCGGCCTGGTGTGGCGCGCCCGGCGCCTGGTAACCCGAATCCTGCGTCGGCACGGTCATGCCGCCGCCTCCCTTCTGCCTCTGCGGCGGCTCACGGACGCGGCGCGCCGGTCGACGGGACGCCCGGCAGCGGGTCGGTCCGGGTCGGCGGGGGCAGCGGCTGGCCGGTGCCCCCGGCCGGGTCGGCCCAGGTGTTCGGCGCGCCGCCACCCGGGTAGGCCGCGCCCGGCGCGGAGTAGCCCGGGTCCGGCTCGGCGTAGCTGCCCGGCGTCGGGTCGAGGTAGCCACCCGGCGGGGTCTGGGCGGGCACCCCCGGCGTGGTCGGGATGACGGCGGTCCGGTCCGGGTCGTAGGACTGCCCGGCACCACCGTCGTTGCCCACGGCGGCGATGTTCCGGGTGAGCCGACCGGCGACCACGCCCAGCAGGGCGGCGCCGACCAGGAACGTGCCCGGGTTACGACGGGCGTAGCCCTTCACCTCGTTGAGCAGGTCGCCCGGTTCACGCTGCTCCAGCCAACCGGCCACGCCGTGCACCCGCTCGGCCGCCTGGTGGGCCAGCTCGGTGACCGGTCCGGAGCCGCCACCCTGCTCCGCCATCGACCGCATCTCGTCGGCCAGTGACCGCAGGCCGCCGGCGGCCCGCCGCTGCTGCTCGCCGGCCTGGCCGGCAACCTGGTGGCGAGCCTCGCCGTAGAGGTCGCGGGCCTGCCGCCTGGTCTCGCCGACCACCTCCCGACCCTGCTCCTTGGCGGTCTGCGCCACCGCGCCGCCCGCGTGCGCGGCGTCGGAGCCGACCTGGCGGGCCTGATCGCGTACGCCGCCGCCGTTCGTCGACTCGTACGTGGCGGACGTGGAGGAAAGATCCTGAGTCATGGTGTCCCTTCCGCTCGTGCGTTCCAGCGGTTTGCGTCTCGGGGGGTCACGCAGATGTTTTCCGCGTGACAACTGCCCTACCCCCGGCCGCCGGGTCCATGCCTGATTCATCATTTCTCTGCGGAACCGACCCGGGCCGGTCACAGAATGGGGGTGCCGTCCGCCCGGGCGGCGGTGAGTTCACGGGGGTGACCGCGATGGCGCGGAACGCGCGCGCAGACGCGCCGGCCCGACCGGCCGTGCAGAAGGTCGCCCTCGCGGCGGCGGCCCTCTTCGTGCTGATCGGCGTGCTCGGCTTCGTCCCCGGCGTCACGTCGCACTACGACGAGCTGACGTTCGCCGGGCACCACTCCGGGGCGAAGCTGCTCGGCCTCTTCCAGGTCTCGGTGCTGCACAACCTGGTGCACCTGATCTTCGGGCTGGTCGGGCTGGTGGTGGCCCGCCGGCTGGCCGGGGCGCGGGTGTTCCTCGCCGGCGGCGGCGCGCTCTACCTGGTGCTCTGGCTCTACGGCTTCGCCGTCGACCGGGAGAGCGGGGCCAACTTCGTGCCGTTCAACGACGCCGACGACTGGCTGCACCTGGCCCTCGGCTTCGGCATGCTCGCCACCGGCCTGCTGCTGAACAACGAGGTGGGTGCCGGCGGTCGGCCGGACACCCCGATCGACCGCCCCTGACCAGCCACGACACGCCCGTCCGCGCGCCCCCGGCGGGGTGTGAGAAGGGGTCCCTTCTCGACGGCAGACGTTAAGAAGGGGCCCCTCCTCACACCCCGACGGGGAGCCGCTTGGCGAAGCAGACGCTGTACGGGTTGTCGACGTACTCGCCGTAGACGGGGACGGGCCGGTAGCCGGCGGACCGGTAGAGCGCGATCGCGGCCGGCAGGTAGGTGCCGGTCTCCAGGCAGACCGTGCGATGCCCCCGGCGGAAGGCCAACTCCTCCAGCGCCACGAGCAACTGCCGGGCGACGCCTTGCCCCCGGAACGCGGGCCGGACGTACATCCGCTTCAGCTCGCCGGTGTCGGCGTCGAGCGCCTGGAGGCCGCCGCAGCCGACCGCCCGGCCGGCGACCACGGCCGCCAGGTAGTCGATGTCGTCGTGCACGACGGTCACCTGCCCGTCCAGACCGCCGTCGGCGTCCCGCAGCTCGCGCTGCTGGGCGTCGACGAGCGTGGCGATCTCCGGGTCGGTGGCGGGCCGGGATTCGATAAGCATCCGGCCACGCTAGGTCCGCCGGATTTCGCGGAGGTTTCCGGCCAACGTCCCGAACACGGACGGAGCCGAACTAATCGTCGTCCGGGTCGTCCAGGTCGTCCGCCGGGTCCGCCGCGGTCTCCGCCGCCCCCTCGATCTCGTCCTCCGGGCGACGCCGGCGGGCCTTGCGCGCCGCCAGCCGGTCGGCGGCCGACGGCCGCGTCGACTTGTCCTCCAGCCGCAGGTCCGTGCCCCGGTTGCCGGGGACGAAGTCCACGCCCGCATACAGCGTGGGCTGCCAGTCGAACTCCCGCTCGCCGATCCGCACCAGATCACCGGCCTGCGCGCCGGCCTTCGCCAGCTTCTCCTCGACGCCGAGGCGGGCCAGCCGGTCGGCCAGGTAACCCACCGCCTCGTCGTTGTCGAAGTTCGTCTGCTTCACCCAACGTTCCGGCCGGCTGCCGCGCACGGTGTACGAACCGTCGGCCTCGGCCTCGATGGTGAACCCGGCGTCGTCGACCGCCTTCGGGCGGATCACGATCCGGGTCGGCTCGGCCGGCGGGGCCGCTCGGCGGCTCTCGTCGACCAGTTGGGCCATCGCGAACGTCAGCTCGCGCAGGCCCTCCCGGGTGGCGCTGGAGACGTCGAAGACGCGGAAGCCGCGGGCCTCCAGATCGGGGCGGACGATGTCGGCCAGGTCCTTCCCGTCCGGCACGTCGACCTTGTTCAGCGCGACCAGCCGGGGCCGGTCGGCGAGCCCGCCGTACTGGGTCAGCTCCGACTCGATCGCGTCGATGTCGGCCAGCGGGTCGCGACCCGGCTCCAGGGTCGCGGTGTCGACCACGTGCACCAGCACGGCGCACCGCTCGACGTGCCGCAGGAACTCCAGGCCCAGGCCCTTGCCGGTGGCGGCACCCGGAATCAGGCCGGGCACGTCGGCGACGGTGAAGGTGTGGTTGTCCACCCGGACCACGCCCAGGTTCGGCACCAGCGTGGTGAACGGGTAGTCGGCGATCTTCGGCTTGGCCGCCGAGATCACCGAGATCAGCGAGGACTTGCCGGCGGACGGGAAGCCGACCAGGCCGACGTCGGCGACGCTCTTCAGCTCCAGCACCACGTCGAGCCGGTCGCCCGGCTCCCCCAGCTCGGCGAAGCCCGGCGCCTTGCGGCGGGCGTTGGCCAGCGAAGCGTTGCCCCGACCGCCCCGACCGCCCCGCGCCGCCTCGAACGTGGTGCCCACACCGACCAGGTCGGCCAGCACCTCACCGTCGAGGCTCTGCACCACGGTGCCGTTCGGCACCTTGATCACCAGGTCACGGCCGTTGCCGCCGTCCCGGTTCGAGCCGGCCCCGCCCTTGCCGTTCTCGGCCTTCAGGTGCGGCCGGAAGTGGAAGTCGAGCAGCGTGGTGACCTGCGGGTCGACCACCAGCGACACGCTGCCGCCGTGGCCGCCGTTGCCGCCGTCCGGGCCGCCGAAGGGCTTGAACTTCTCCCGGTGGATCGAGACACAGCCGTGCCCGCCGTCGCCGGCCTGCATGTGCAGGACGACCCGGTCAACGAACGTCGTCACGACGCCAATCCTTCCAGCGGGGTTCCGCCCCGCGCGTGGAAAGGCGAAGCGGGCCGGGACCCGAGGTCCGCGGCCCGCTTCGCCTTCGAACTACTGCTGCGGCACGATGCTGACGGTCTTGCGACCGCGCTTGGTGCCGAACTGCACCGCGCCGGCGGACAGCGCGAACAGCGTGTCGTCGCCGCCACGGCCGACCAGGTCACCGGGGTGGAACTTGGTGCCACGCTGACGGATGAGGATCTCACCCGCGCTGACGACCTGACCACCGAAGCGCTTCACGCCGAGCCGCTGGGCCGCGGAGTCACGACCGTTACGCGAGCTGGACGCACCCTTTTTGTGAGCCATTGTCCGACGACCTACTTCCCGCTGTTGGAGATGCCGGTCACCTTGATCTGGGTCAGCGGCTGCCGGTGACCCTGACGCTTGTGGTAGCCGGTCTTGTTCTTGAACTTGTGGATCCGGATCTTCGGGCCCTTGGTGTGCGCGGCGATCTCACCGGACACCGCGACCTTCGCGAGCTTCGCCGCGTCGGTCACCAGGTCGTCACCGTCGACGAGGAGCACCGCGGTGAGCTTCACCGCGTCACCGGGGGCGCCGGTGAGCTTCTCGACCTCGATCACGTCGCCCTCGGCGACCTTGTACTGCTTGCCGCCGGTCTTGACGATCGCGTACATCGGAGGCGGACTCCCTGTCGTTGAGGCTGCTGGCGTCTTCACCGACCGTTACCGGTCGGTCGTTCCCACGGCGTCTCGCCGGGAGCCGTGACACCGGCGGCGCGGGCACGCGGGAACTAGGCACACCAAAGTGCGCCGCAGGCAAGCGTACGCCATAGGAGCCCCGGCGCCCAAACCGGGCCCGCCGGTCAGGCCGGGCAGAGCTGGTCGAGCCGCTCCTGGAGCCGGTCGAACTCCGTCTCGTCGATCGCCCGCACGTCGGTGCCCAACCCGCCCACCTCGGCGGCCAGGTCCGCCAGGAGCGTGCCCAACCGCGGGTCGGTGGCCTTCCGAGACTGCTCCCTCAGCACGTCCCGCCAGCCCGCCAGGGCGGCCTCGGCCTCCCGCCGGGCGGCCTTCTCGGTGCTCCCGTCCCCGGTGGCGCCGGCCCGCAGCATCTGCGCCAGCTTCTGCACGTACGTCTGCACGGCCACCGAGCCGGCCTGCTTCGCCCGGGCGCAGACACCCGCGTCGCCGGTGGCGGTCGGGGCCGGGGTGGGCGAGGTGGCCGCCGGGGCCGGTGAGGCGAAGCCCACCGCGAACGGATCGTCGTCCCGGCCGGCACAGCCCGACCCGGCCAGCAGCAGTCCGGTAAGCGCGGTGACCGCGAACACCCGACGCATGTCTCCTCCCTCCGGGACGCGCCGGCCCGACCGGGGGTAGACGGGAAACGGCAGGGCCCCTGCTCGGCACTCTGTTGCCGGAGCGGGGGCCCTGTCAAACGCCACGCAGGTCAGCGGCTCACGGCCGGGTACGCCGCCGGGCGCCACCACGCCGGGACCGCCGCCGCGGGGTGCCGCCGTCGGCGCCCTCGTCGTCGGCCTCGCCGTCACCGATCGCGTCCGGGTCGTCCGAGGCGGCCAGCCGGGCCGACCCACCCTCCTGACTGTCCGCCACCGCCGGGGCGGCCGGCGTGTCGGCCGCGAACCGGGACAGGTCGTAGCCCTGGGTGTCGTAGTAGTCGTCGTCAGTGGTCTCGACCACCTCGGCGACGGTCCGCTCCGACTCGGCGACGGTCCGCTCCGGCTCGGCGGCGGCCGGCGGCTCCGGCGCGGTCTCCGCGGCAGGCTTCTCCGCGGCGGCCTTGCGCCCCCGGCGGCGGCCCTTTTCCTCGACCGGCGCGACCGCCGAGGCGACCGCCTTGACCTTCTCCCCCGCGCCACCGGCGCGGGGCTTCTCCGGCACCGGCTCGGTGTGGATGATCAGGCCCCGGCCCTTGCAGCACTCGCAGGTCTCGCTGAACGCCTCCAGCAGACCCGCGCCGATCCGCTTGCGGGTCATCTGCACCAGGCCCAGCGAGGTGATCTCGGTGACCTGGTGCTTGGTGCGGTCCCGGCCCAGGCACTCGGTGAGCCGGCGCAGCACCAACTCCCGGTTCGACTCCAGCACCATGTCGATGAAGTCGATCACCACGATGCCGCCGAGGTCACGCAACCGGAGCTGGCGGACGATCTCCTCGGCCGCCTCCAGGTTGTTGCGGGTGACCGTCTCCTCCAGGTTGCCGCCGGAGCCGGTGTACTTGCCGGTGTTGACGTCGACGACGGTCATCGCCTCGGTCCGGTCGATCACCAGGGAGCCGCCGGAGGGCAGGAAGACCTTCCGGTCCAGCCCCTTGAGGATCTGCTCGTCGATCCGGTGCTCGGCGAACACGTCGTTGACGCCGGCGTGCCGGCGCAGCCGCGCCACCAGGTCCGGCGAGACGTGCGACAGATACGACTCGACCACGTCGTACGCCGACTCGCCCTCGATGACCAGCTCGCGGAAATCCTCGTTGAAGAGGTCCCGGACCACCCGGATGACCAGGTCCGGCTCCTCGTAGAGCAGCACCGGGGCGCCACCGGAGGCCGCCTTGGCCTGGATGTCCTCCCACTGCGCCTGGAGCCGCTTGACGTCCCGGGCCAACTCGTCCTCGCTGGCGCCCTCGGCCGCCGTGCGGACGATCACGCCGGCGCCGTCCGGCACCAGCTTCTTGAGGATGTCCCGCAGCCGCTTGCGCTCGGTGTCCGGCAGCTTGCGGCTGATCCCGGAGGCGTTGCCGTTGGGCACGTAGACCAGGTGCCGGCCGGAGAGCGCGACGTGGCTGGTCAGCCGCGCACCCTTGTGCCCGATCGGGTCCTTGGTGACCTGGACCAGCACCGGGTCGCCGGAACGCAGCGCCTGCTCGATCGACCGCGCCCGACCCTCCAGCCCGGTAGCGTCCCAGTTGACCTCGCCGGCGTACAGCACGGCGTTGCGACCGCGCCCGATGTCGACGAAGGCCGCCTCCATGCTGGGCAGCACGTTCTGCACCTTACCCAGGTAGACGTTGCCGGCCATGGTGCCCGACGAGTTGCGGGTCACGTAGTGCTCGACCAGCACGCCGTCCTCGAGCACCGCGATCTGGGTGCGGTCGCCGCGCTGGCGGACCACCATCGTCCGGTCGACCGCCTCGCGGCGGGCCAGGAACTCCGACTCGCTCAGGATCGGCGGCCGGGTACGCCGCTGCTCCCGGCCGTCCCGGCGACGCTGCCGCTTGGCCTCCAGCCGGGTCGAACCGGAAACGCCCTGCACCTCGTCGACCGCCTTGCGCGGCTCACGGATCTTGACGACCGTCGGCACGCCGTCCTCGGTGGCGGTCTCCGCCTCTCCCGCGCCCCGGCGGCGACGACGGCGACGGCGACGGGTCATCCCCTCGCCCTCGGTGTCCTCGTCGGTCTCCGCGGTCTCCGCGTCGGCCGGCTCCGCCGTACCGGACTCCTCGTCGTCGGCCTCGTCGGCGCCGCCCTTGCCCCGGCCCCGACCCCGGCGACCGCGGCGGCGACGGCGACGGCTCTCGGCCGTCTCGTCGTCCTCATCCTCGGTCTCGGCGGTCTCCTCCGCCTCGGCGGTCGGCTCCTCCTCGACGGCCTCGGCCTCGGCCGGCTCGGGCTCGCGACGGCCACGGCGCCGGCGCCGGCCGGTCTCGACCGGCTCCTCCGCGACCTCCTCGGCCACCGGATAGGTGACCCGGACCTCCGGGGCCTCCTCGGGCTGCGGAGGCATGAACAGCACGGTCGGCGCGGAGAGCGCGGCCCGACGCCGGCGACCGGTGGCCGGCCGCTCCTCGGCCGCCGGCTCCTCCTCGGCGCCCGGCACCGCGGCGCCGGTGGAGACCGTGCCGGAGGCGTCGGCCAGCCCACCGGCCCGGGCCAGATCGGCCTCCTCGGCGTGGCGCGGCGCGGCGTCCTCGGCCCCGGCGGTACGGCGCCGGGTGCGGCGCACCGGCTTGGTGCCCTCGCCCTGGGTGGGCTCGTCGACGGCGTCCTCGCCCACCGCGTCGGCGCCGGCGTCCTCGTCGAGCGGCGCACGGCCCTCGGCGATCTCGGCCGCGCCCCCGGGCGCGGAGAGCGGCCCGTCGACCACGGCGTCGGCCCGCGGCGCCGCGGACGGCTCCACCGCCGGCCCGGCCGCCTCGGCGGGCGCCTCGGTCGGCGACTCGGTGCCGGGGAGCGCCTCGGCCGGCGCGGTGGCCTTGGCGCGGCGACGGGTCCGGGTCACCTTGACCGGCGGCACCACCTCGTCGGAGGTGGCCTCCACCCCGGCGGCGGCCACCGGCTCCTCGATCGCCTTCGCCGGGGTCGCCTTGCGGCGCCGGCGGGTGGTCTTCGGCGCGTCCGCCAACTCCCCCGCCACCGGCGCGAACACCTCGGCCTGCGGGGACTCGCCGCTGCCGGTGGCGGCGGCGGACGCCTCGACCGGGGCGTCGGTCTGCTCCGGTTGGTTGAGGGGAGCCGCCTTGCGGCGGCTGGCCCGCTTGCGGGCCGGGGGCTTCGCCTCGGCGGCGGTGTTGTCGGCGGCGGTCGCGTCGGCCGGCTCCGCGCCGGTCCGTTCGCCGCCCTCGGGCTCGTTCTCGAGCATGGACGTTCTCCAGTTCTGGCTGCCCCGGGCGCGGTTGAGCGCTGCCACGCAGGGTTGCCGCAAAGGTGTTTCCGCCGGGCGCGCGGGAGCGCGACCGCCGAAGTCTGCCTGCCAGAGCGCTGACCGTCCGGTCAGTGCTCTCCGATGGCTGCCCCGTCGCGATCCGCGTCCAACGGATCGACGATCTCGCCCTGCGCGGTCAGCGTGCCCTGCGCCAGCCGGATCACCTTCGGGGTGACCGGCGGCTCCAGGTCGGCCACCACGCGGAGGCCGGAAAGGACGTCATCGGGTCGCACGGACGGGGTGACCTGCCGCACGACCAGTTCGAGTATCGCACACGGTACGGCCGCCGCTCGGGAAGGCGTCTCAGCCGGCGCCGCCGCATCGATGGCGATCACAGCGCTGCGGGTGTCGAACGTGCGTCGGCCCTGCTTGGTCATCCGCTCGACCTGGATCTCCTCGGCGGCGGTGAAGGCCGCCACGGCCGCCCGGAGCACGCCCGGGTCGACCTCGGGCAGCTCGATGCGCCAGCGCGACGCCTCGATCCGGTCGGCCAGGCTGCCGCCGGTGGCCGCGACCGCGTCGAGCACGTCGAGCCCGGGCGAGAGCGCGGCGTCCAGGGCCGCCCGCAGCCGCTCCGGGTCGACCGGCTCACGCAGGCCGATCTCCAGGTACTCGGCCTCGCTGGCCACCCCGGTCGGCGCCGCCGAGGCGTACGAGATCTTGGGGTGCGGGGTGAACCCCTGGGAGAAGGCGATCGGCACGCCGGCCCGGCGCAACGCACGCTCGAAGGCGCGGGCGAAGTCCCGGTGCGAGGTGAACCGCAACGGACCACGCTTGGCGTACCGGATGCGGACCCGCTGGACGACGGGCGCCTGGCCGCCCTCGGGTTGAGGCTTTCTGGCGATCGTGAGCTCCTCGGCTGTGCCTGCGTGTCCGTTCCATCCTGGCGCAGCCCCGGGCACCCGCCGCGACCGGGGCCGGGCGGACCCGGCGCGGCGCGGCGCGGCGAGCGCCGGCTGCGCGGTCCCCACCACCGGCAGGGCGGCCACCACCCCGGCCGCCGCCGACCGCAGCGCGCCGACGCGCACCCTCATCCGTCCGTCCTCATCGCAGGATGCCCGGGGACGCACCGTCACCGGCACCCCACGGATCGTCGTCCTCGGTCAACCACGACGAGTGCTCGCCACCGCCGCCGTGCCCCGCGCCGCCGGGTCCGCCCATCATGCCGCCGGTGGGCGTGCCGCCGCGCGGGCCGCCCACGCCCACGCCCCCGGTGCCGGTCGCGCCGCGCACCGCGTTGGCCGCGCTGGTCAGCGGCGGGACCTTGCCGTTACCGCCACCGACCAGGCCGGGCAGCGCGCCCACCCCCAGCCCGCCGGCCGCGCCCGGGCCACCGCCGCCGAGTCCACCGGCGGAACCGGAACCCGGCCCGGCGCCACCACCGCCGAAACCGGCAACCGTGCTCGGTCCGCCACCGCCACCACCGAACGCGCCGCCCGGGCCCCCGGGCGGGACCGCGCCCGCGCCGGCCAGGCCGGTGCCGTGGCCGTGGTCGACCGAGCCCGGGTAGCCCCGCCGGTGACCGGCGGGAGATGCGTACCGGCGCCGCCGGGTTGACCGCCGCCGAGGTCCGGGCCGCCCGTCGTGGGCGGCGGCCGGAACGCCCCACCGTCGTATGCGCCGCCGCCGACGCCGGTGCTGCCCAGCGCGGGCATCCCGCCACCACCCCCGCCACCGGGGCCGGGCAGCCCGGTGGCGGGTACGCCTCCCGCCATCACCGTCCCCCTCAGGCCGGGTACGGGTCGGTGGACTGCCGCCCGGCCTCCGGCGGCGGCACGGCCGACTCCAGCAGCCGCTCGATCTGCCCGCCGTTGGCCGCGTCGCGGGCCTCCGCGTCGCGGAACGCCTTCGCGATGTCCTCGGTGCCCTGCTTCAGGCCGGCCAGCTTGTCGGAGATGGCCTTGAGATGGGCCTCCATGTTGGCCGTCGACGTCGTCAACGCCGCCCACTGCATCCGGGCGTCCTCGTACGCGCCGAACGGGGTGCCGTCGGGCACCGTCTGCGCGTTGTCGCTGTCGCCCTTCATCCGCTCCTTGATGCGTTCCATCTCGTAGCCGATGGTGTCGTCGACGTACTGCTTGAGGCGCTCGACGTAGTCGGCCGCGGCGTCCAGGTCCTCGACGCTGACGTGCAGATCGCCGGTGTCCGGCGGCGTGATGCCCATGCTGTCCTCCCCGCTACCGGCTGAGGGGCCGGTCCGATACGGACGCAGGGTATCGAGGAAGCACCGGTCGGGGCAGCCCCGCCCCGGGGCCGCGCGGGACACGACGGAGCACGGGAACGCCTCGGTTCCCGCGCTCCGTCGGACGTGTGCTCAGCCCTGGGCGGCGGCCGGCTGCCGCAACCCGCCGACAGGCGTCAGCGGCAGCAGCTTGCGGCCCGTCGGGCCGATCTGGATCTCGGTGTCCATGGACGGGCAGACGCCGCAGTCGAAGCAGGGCGTCCACCGGCAGTCGTCCTGCTCGTACTCCGACAGCGAGTCCTGCCAGTCCTGCCAGAGCCAGTCCTTGTCCAGGCCGGAGTCGAGGTGGTCCCACGGCAGGACCTCCAGCTCCTCCCGCTGGCGGGTGGTGTACCAGTCGAGGTCCACCCCGAACGCCGGCAGCATCTCGGCGGCGGCGTCCACCCAGCGCTGGTAGGAGAAGTGCTCGCTCCACCCGTCGAACCGGCCGCCGTTCTCCCAGACCCGGCGGATCACCGCGCCGACCCGGCGGTCGCCCCGGGACAGCAGGCCCTCGATCAGCGACGGCTCGCCGTCGTGGTAGCGGAAGCCGATCGCCCGGCCCAGCGACCGGTCGCTGTTGATCGCCTGCTTGAGCAGCTTGAGCCGGCCGTCGATGACCTCCGGCCGCTCCATCGAGGCCCACTGGAACGGGGTGTGCGGCTTCGGCACGAACCCGCCGATGGAGACCGTGCAGCGGATGTCCTTGGACCCGGTCGCGGCGCGGCCGGCCCGGATCACCTCGTGCGCCATGTCGGCGATCTCCAGGACATCGGCGTCGGTCTCGGTGGGCAGGCCGCACATGAAGTAGAGCTTCACCTGCCGCCAGCCGTTGGAGTATGCGGTGACCACGGTGCGGATGAGGTCTTCCTTCGACACCATCTTGTTGATCACCTTGCGGATCCGCTCCGACCCGCCCTCGGGAGCGAAGGTCAGACCGGTCCGCCGCCCGTTGCGGGACAGTTCCTGCGCGAGGTCGATGTTGAACGCGTCCACCCGGGTCGACGGCAGCGAGAGCGACACGTTGGTGCCCGCGTACTGCTCGGCCAGGCCGGAGCACATGTCGCCGATCTCGGAGTGGTCGGCCGACGACAGCGACAGCAGGCCTACCTCGTGGAAGCCGGAGAACTCCAGCCCCTGCTGCACCATCTGGCCGACGGTGGTGATCGAACGCTCGCGGACCGGACGGGTGATCATGCCGGCCTGGCAGAAGCGGCAGCCCCGGGTGCAGCCCCGGAAGATCTCCACCGCGTACCGCTCGTGCACCGTCTCGGCGAGCGGGACCAGGGGCTTCTTCGGGTACGGCCAGGCGTCCAGATCCATCGTCGTGCGCTTGTGCACCCGGAACGGCACGTCCGGACGGTTCGGCACGACCCGCTGGATCCGGCCGTCGGGCAGGTAGTCGACGTCGTAGAAGCGCGGCACGTAGACACTCTCGGTGCGGGCCAGCCGCAGCAGCAGCTCGTCCCGGCCGCCCGGCGCGCCCTCGGCCTTCCACTCCCGGACGATCGCGGTGATCTCCAGCACCGCCTCCTCGCCGTCGCCGAGCACCGCGGCGTCGATGAAGTCGGCGATCGGCTCCGGGTTGAACGCGGCGTGCCCGCCGGCCACGATCACCGGGTCGGCCCCGGTGCGGTCGACGGCGAGCAGCGGGATGCCGGCGAGGTCGATCGCGGCGAGCAGGTTGGTGTAGCCCAGCTCGGTGGAGAACGAGACGCCGAACACGTCGAAGTCGCGCACCGGGCGGTGCGCGTCGACGGTGAACTGCGGCACGCCGTGCTCGCGCATCAGGCGCTCCAGGTCCGGCCAGACCGCGTACGTGCGCTCGGCGAGCACGTCGGGCAGCTCGTTGAGCACCTCGTAGAGGATCTGCACGCCCTGGTTGGGCAGCCCCACCTCGTACGCGTCCGGATACATCAGCGCCCACCGGACGGCCGCGGCGTCCCAGTCCTTGACCACCGCGCCCAGCTCCCCACCCACGTACTGGATGGGTTTGGTCACCTGCGGCAGCAGCGGCTCCAGCCGGGGCCAGACCGAGTTGGTCACGGCGGGACGTGGGGTCGTGGACGGGGCACTCATGATGCCCAAGCGTACGCGGTGCCCCGGCCTCCCCTTGCCCACCGGCACCTTTCCCGCGCCGCCGCCCCGATGATCAAGGAGTTGGCGCGCCGATCCGACCTGCGGCCCTGATCACGATCCGCGGCCCACGGCCGCCGGCGACCGGGTCGACGATTCGTGGACAGTGGCGCGGCGGTACTAACCTCGCAACGGGCGCGAGAGGAGATTGCCGCGATGTCGCAGCCGCAGCCGGGGGCGGACCGGCCGGCCGACGGGGCCGAGGAGCCGTCCGTCACCGAGCCGCCGACCGCCGTACCGACGCCTGCCGCAACCGGGGCCACCACGTCGCCGGCCGCGCCCGGCGAGCGTGCCGGCCGCGACGAGGCCGACCGGGCGGGCGGCGAGCGGGCGGACGCCGGCGCTCCGGCCGCCGCCGCCCCGGCCGCGCCGACCGACGTTGTTCCGGCCGCCCCGGCCGACGCCGCCCCGGCCGACCCCGACGCCGCCCCGGCCGCACCGACCGACGCCACCCCGGCCGAGCCCGACCCCAACCCCGACCCCGACGCCACGCCGGCCGACCCTGACGCCGCGCCGGCCGAGTCCGACGCCACTCCGGCCGGTCGGGCCCGGGGCGCCGCCACCGTGCCCGGCCCGCCGGCCGCACGCACCCCCGACCCCACCCGGATCGAGGACGGCCCGACCCCCGGGCGGGCCGGGACCGGGCCGGATCCCACCCGGGTCGAGCAGGCGACGCCGCCGACCCGCGTCGAGCCGCCCGCCCCCCGCTGGAGCGGTTCCGCGCCGGTCCCGCCCGCGCCGCCGCGCCGCCGCGGCTGGGGCGAGTCCGCCGAACCCACGCCGGTGCCGCCGATCGAATCGCCCGAGCACGCCACCCCGGTCGACCCCTGGGCCGGGGTGGACACCACCGGCTGGAACCTGCCGTCGGCCGAGCTGCCGGCGCTGCCGGCGACGATGCCCTACACCGCGCCGTGGCCGGCCCACCCGGCCCCACCGCCGGCCGCCCGCCCGGTGTCACCCCCGGCCCACACCCCGCCCTACCCCGCCCCGCCGGCCGCCCGCCCGGTGTCGCCGCCGCAGCAGCACCCGCCGTACCCCGGTCCGCCGGCCGCCCGCCCGGTGTCGCCGCCGGCCGCGCGGCCCCCGAAGCAACGCCGGGGTCGGACCGCGCCGCCGCCCGGGTGGCAGGCCCCAAAGGGATACGTGCCGGTGCCCGTTCGCCGGCGACGCCGCTGGCCCTGGGTGCTGCTGCTCAGCGTGGCGTGCTGCTGCGGCGTCCCGCTCTGGTGGGTCCAGCCGCTCTCCAGCCAGTACCCGGCCAGCGCCACGCTCCCCGACCGGCTCGACTCGATGCGGTTGCGCCAGGACCGGGGCAGCCAGGCCGCGGCCGAAGACCTGAAGAGCCGGGTACGCCAGGCGGACTGGCTCGCCGAGGACACGTTCGCCGGCATCTACACCACCGACGACGGCAAGCGGGTGACCCTGTTCGGCAGCACCGGTTTCCGGTTCACTCCGGAGTCCGACGCCGAGGCCGAGCTGAAGCGCCTCGCCGGCGACTACGAGCTGCAACCCTCGGTGACCGTGGACACCGGCGTACGCGGCCGGCACGAGCGCTGCGCGGTCGGGCGGGCCGACGGCGACCCGGTGGTGGTGTGCACCTCGGTGGACCACGGCAGCCTGACCACCGGTGTGTTCACCCGACTGTCGGTCCAGGACAGCGGCCGGCTGCTGGACGACCTGCGCCAGCGAGTGGTGGTCCCCAAGCAGTCCTGAGCGGGTCAGGCGGGCGGCTGCTCGCCGCGCCGCGGGGCGTAGCGGGGCACGTACTCCTGGCCGGTGAGCTTCTGGATCTCGGCCATCAGCTCGTCCGTCATGACCCGCAGCGACGAGCGGTCGTCGGGCCGGCCGGTGAAGTCCAGCGGCTTGCCGAACTTGATGGTGATCTTGGCCCGGCCCGGCCGGGGCACCCGGGTGCCGATCGGCTGGGCCTTGTCGGTGCCGGTCACGCCGACCGGGATGATCGGCACCCCGGCGGCCACCGCCAGCCGGGTCGCGCCGGTGCGACCGCGATAGAGCCGCCCGTCCGGGGAGCGGGTGCCCTCCGGATAGACGGCGACCAGGTCACCGGCCTTGAGCACCGGGATCGCGGCGTCGAACGCGGACAGCGCCGCCCGCCCGCCGCCCCGCTCGACCGGGATCGCGCCCAGGCCGGTGAGCAGGAACTTGGAGAAGCCGCCCTTGAGCCCGGTGCCGGTGAAGTATTCCGACTTGGCCCAGAACGCGAGGTGCCGCGGGACCACGGTGCCGAGCAGCAGCTCGTCGGCGACGGAGAGGTGGTTGCCCGCGAAGATCGCGCCGCCGGTCGCCGGGATGTGCTCCAACCCCTCCGCGTGCGGCCGGAAGGCCAACCGGAGCGCGGGCGCCACGGTGAGCTTGCCGATGGTGTAGAGCAGGGGCACGGGTCCTCCGGCGGTCGTACGCGAAACAGGCGCTGTCACGGTAGCCGACGCCGACACCCCCGACCGAGCGGGTGGCACGCAGTCCACCCGCCGGTGCGTGGAGTGAGACGGGGCCCCTTCTCTACCGAATGCGTTAACAAGGGGCCCCGCCTTACATCTCACACGCGGCGGACGCTCACCACCACGCGCTCACCGTCGCCGGCCTCGCCGGCGAAGCCGTCGAGGCCCTCGGCGAAGTCGACGGTGTCCGCGAGCACCTCCCGCGCCACGAAGTGGGTGTACGCGGCGACCGCCGCGCGCACCTCCTCGGAGGCCGACACCGCCACCGCGATCCGGTCGGAGACGTCCAGGCCGGCGTCGCGGCGGGCCTGCTGGACCACCCGGACCACGTCCCGGGCCAGCCCCTCGGCGGCCAGTTCCGGCGTGACAGCGGTGTCCAGCACCACCACGCCGTCCGCGCCGGGCAGCGGGGCGGAGTGCTCCGCGTCGGCGGCGACCAGGCGCAGCTCGTACTCGCCCTCGGCGAGGGTGACCCCGGCGGCGACCGGGGCGCCGTCGACGAGTTCCCACTCCCCCGCCTTGACCGCCTTGATCACCTGCTGGACCGCCTTGCCGACGCGCGGGCCGAGCGCCCTCGGCACCACGGTCAGCACCTGCTGGCAGTAGGCGGACACCTCGCCGGTGAGCACGACCTCCTTCACGTTGACCTCGTCGGCGACCAGGTCGGCGAACGGCCGGAGCTGGTCGGCGACGGCCGAGGCCACGGTCAGCTTCGCCAGCGGCAGCCGGACCCGCAGGCCCGTCGCCTTGCGCAGGGACAGCGCGGCCGAGGCGACCGCCCGGACGTTGTCCATCGCCGCGACCAGCTCGTGGTCGGCCGGGAACTCGTCGGCGGACGGCCAGTCGGTCAGGTGCACCGACCGCTCGCCGGTCAGCCCGCGCCAGATCTCCTCGGCGGTCAGCGGCGCCAGCGGCGCCACCACCCGGCAGAGCGTCTCCAGCACGGTCCAGAGCGTGTCGAACGCGTCCGCTTCGCCGGCCCAGAACCGGTCCCGCGAGCGACGCACGTACCAGTTGGTCAGCGCGTCCAGGAAGGACCGGACGGTCGCGCAGGCACCGGAGATGTCGTACGCGTCCATCTGCGCGCCGACGGTCGCCACCAGCTCGTTCGTCTTCGCCAGCACGTACCGGTCGAGCACGTTCGTCGAGTCGGTGCGCCGGCTCGCCTGGTAGCCGTCCGCGTTGGCGTAGAGCGTGAAGAAGTACCACACGTTCCACAGCGGCAGCAGCACCTGCCGCACCGCGTCCCGGATCAGCGTCTCGGTGACCGCCATGTCCCCGCCGCGCAGCACCGGCGAGGACATCAGCATCCACCGCATCGCGTCCGACCCGTAGGAGTCGAACACGTGGTAGACGTCCGGATAGTTCTTCAGGCTCTTGGACATCTTGCGGCCGTCCGAGCCGAGCAGGATGCCGTGGCTCAGGCAGTTGCGGAACGCCGGCCGGTCGAACAACGCGGTGGCCAGCACGTGCATGGTGTAGAACCAGCCGCGGGTCTGCCCGATGTACTCGACGATGAAGTCACCCGGGTAGTGGTGCTCGAACCAGTCGCGGTTCTCGAACGGGTAGTGCACCTGGGCGAACGGCATCGAGCCGGACTCGAACCAGCAGTCCAGCACCTCCGGCACCCGGCGCATCATCGCCTGGCCCGTCGGGTCGTCCGGGTTGGGGCGGACCAGGTCGTCCACCGCCGGCCGGTGCAGGTCGGTCAGGCGTACGCCGAAGTCCCGCTCGATCTCGTCGAGCGACCCGTACACGTCGACCCGCGGATGGTTCGGGTCGTCGGAGCGCCACACCGGGATCGGCGAGCCCCAGAACCGGTTCCGGCTGATCGACCAGTCCCGGGCGTTGGCGAGCCACTTGCCGAACGAGCCGTCCTTGATGTGCCCCGGCGTCCAGTTGATCTGCTGGTTCAACTCGACCATCCGGTCCCGGAACTGCGTCACCGCGACGAACCACGACGACACCGCCTTGTAGACCAGCGGGGTGTCGCAGCGCCAGCAGTGCGGGTACGAGTGCGTGTAGACGTCCTGCCGCAGCACCACCCCCCGCTCCTTCAGCTCCCGGATCACCGGCTTGTTCACGTCGAAGACCTGCTCGCCCTGATAGGGCGGGACCAGCGCGGTGAAGCGGGTGTGGTCGTCCACGGTGACCACGGTCGGGATGCCGGCCGCGTTGCAGGTGTTCTGGTCGTCCTCGCCGAACGCCGGAGCGAGGTGGACGATCCCGGTGCCGTCCTCGGTGGTGACGAACTCCGCGCCGAGCACCTGGTAGGCGTTCGGCCCGGCCGGCTCGACCAGGAAGTCGTAGAGCGGCGTGTAGCGGCGCCCGAGGAGGTCCCGGCCGGACACGGTGCCGACCTGCTCGTATCCCTCCAGCTCCTTGGCGTACGCGCCGAGGCGCGCCGCGCCGACCACGAACCGCTCGCCGTCGCGCTCCAGCACCGCGTACTCGATGTCCGGCCCGACCGCGAGCGCCAGGTTCGACGGCAGCGTCCACGGCGTGGTGGTCCAGACGCCCAGCTTCACCGGCCCGCGCAGCGGCTCCGGCGCGGTCTCGTCGGCGGTCAGTTCGAACCACACGGTGAGCGTCGGGTCGTGCCGGTCCCGGTAGACGTCGTCCATCCGGGTCTCGGTGTTCGACAGCGGGGTCTCGCACCGCCAGCAGTAGGCCAGCACCCGGAAGCCCTCGTAGACCAGACCCTTGTCGTGCAGGGTCTTGAACGCCCACATGACGCTTTCCATGTAGTCCAGGTCGAGCGTCTTGTAGTCGTTGCCGAAGTCGACCCAGCGGGCCTGCCGGGTGACGTAGCGCTCCCAGTCCTGGGTGAACTCCAGCACCGAGGCGCGGCAGGCCTCGTTGAACCGGGCCACGCCGAGGTCGAGGATCTCCGCCTTGGTGGTGATGCCGAGCTGCTTCTCGGCCACCACCTCGGCCGGCAGTCCGTGGCAGTCCCAGCCGAAACGCCGCTCGACGTGCTTGCCGCGCATGGTCTGGTAGCGCGGCACCACGTCCTTGACGTAGCCGGTGAAGAGGTGGCCGTAGTGCGGCAGGCCGTTGGCGAACGGCGGGCCGTCGTAGAAGACGTATTCGTTCTTGCCGTCCGCGCCGGCCGGGCGGCCTTCCACGGATGCTTCGAAGGTCTTGTCGGCGGTCCAGTGCTCCAGCACCCGGCGCTCGACCGCGGGCAGGTCCGGGCTCGCCGGGACGCCGGCGCCGGCCGGGTCGTGCAACGGATAGGCCATCGGGGGTCGCTCTCCTCGCGCAGCTCACTCGTCGGTGGGTCTGCGAGGACGAACCGTCCGGGGCACGCCTCGGCGGCGCTCCCGGGTGGTCCGCGGTACCACCCCGCTTGGCGGTCAGGATCGACCGCCCGCTCGTTCGTCGGCTGTGACGGGCCGGACCCGTCCGGTTCTACTGGGCCGGTCACCCGGCTGTTCTTCCGGAGGCTCACCGGTGATGGCCGGGTCGTCGCCTTGCGGTGCCCACGATACTCGACCCGCCCACCCCTCCGCCTCCGAGTAAGGAGGGGCCCCTGTCAACGCATACGGATTACAGGGGACCCTCCCAACATCCCGCATGACGACCGTCACACCGCCGCACCGTCACACCGGCCGGGCCGGGATCCGTCGTACCCACGTACGGACGACACGAGGGAGGCGGCGATGAGCCGGATCAACCTGGCAGCGGTGGCGGCGCCGGAGGCGTACCGCTTGGTGCGCGGGCTGGAGACCTACATCCGGGGCAACCTGGACCACACCGTGCTGGAGCTGGTGAAGGTGCGGGCGTCGATGCTCAACGGCTGCGCGTTCTGCGTCGACATGCACACCCGGGAGGCGCTGGGCGCCGGGGAGGACAGCCGGCGGCTCTTCGTCCTGGCCCCTGGCGGGAGGCGCCGTCGTTCTTCGACGAGCGGGAGCGGGCCGCGCTGGCGCTGACCGACGCGGTCACCCGGCTCGGCGAGCACGGCGTGCCCGACGAGGTGTGGGACGCCGCCGCGGCGGCGGAGGCGGCCGGTGCGCTCACCGCGTACCGGCCGATGCTGCTCGGGCTGGCCTACCGGCTGCTGGGCAGCCTGCACGACGCCGAGGACGTGCTCTCCGAGGCGTACCTGCGCTGGCTCGACGTCGACCGGCGGGCGGTCACCGAGCCCCGCCGCTACCTGTCCCGGGTGGTGACCCGGCTGGCGTTGGACCGGTTGCGCGCCCGGCAGGCCAGCCGGGAGACGTACGTCGGGCCGTGGCTGCCCGAGCCGGTGCCCACCGACCCGTCGCCGTTCGGGCCGCTGGAGACCGTCGAGCTGCGGGAGACGGGCTCCACCGCCCTGTTGCACCTGCTGGAACGGCTCACCCCGCCGGAACGGGCGGTCTACGTGCTGCACACCGCCTTCGCCGTGCCGTACGCGGAGGTCGGCGACATCCTGGACCGGTCGGCGGCAGACTGCCGCCAGTTGCACCACCGCGCGGCGTCCCGGCTCGCGCGGGAGCGGCGGCGCTTCACCGCGGGCCCGGCCGAGCAGCGGCGGCTGCTCGACGCCTTCCTCGCCGCCGCCCGCGACGGCGACCTGGCCCGGCTGACCGACCTGGTCGCGCTGACCCGGGTCGCCGGCTGAAGCGCGCGCTGGCCGTTGGTGGGCGGTCCGGCGAGGTGCTCAACTCAGCTCCCGGTCCAGCGCCTCGGCCAGGCGTGGCGTCAACGTCCGGGCGAACGTGGCCGTCAGGTGGTTGCTGTCCCGATAGACGAGCGCGCCGCCGATGACCGGCACACACCGGTCGGCGGGGCAGATCGCGTCGTTCAGATCAATCAGGCTCACGTGGGGCAGACCCGCCGCGGCCTGCTCCTGCGCCCGCCCCGCCCCGGCGTCGAGCGCCGCCTGGCGGGGCACCGCGCACCGGGTGAGCCGGTCGCGGTAGCGCAGCACGCACTCCGGCACGTTGAGCGCCCGCGGAACCCCCGCCGGACCCGGCTCGGTCAGCAGCGGGGTGTCGCGCAGCACGATCAGCCGGAGACCGGTCCCGGACAGCTCCGACCACAGTTGCCGTTGCCGCTGCGCGGCGACCTGCTGCCGTTCGCCGCCGGTGACCGGCTCCCCGGCACGCGTCGGCACGAACACCATGTTCGTGGTGAGGACCAGGTTCGGCCGGTCGGCGCGCAGCCGCTGGCGCACGGTCCGGTTCCACTCCCCGCAGGTCGGGTACGGCCGCAGCCCGTGGTCGGCCACCTCGCCGGTGGTGAACGGGCAGTTCGCCTTGATGTAGGTCACCAGCCGCCAGTGGTTCGTCCGGGCGACCTCCTGCATCGGGGGCACCCAGTTGCCGGCGTGGGAGTCGCCCACCAGCCAGACGGTGTAGTTCGAGTTGGGATCGCCGTACACGCAGGTCCTGACCTCACTGTCGGGGATCTGCGTGACACAGTTGTCCCGCCAGACGTCCGGTTGGTCGCCGTAGGCCAACAGCGGGTCGGGCTGGATCGCGGCCACCCGGTCCACCGGTTGACCGGCCGGCGCGTTGCGGGGATGCGGGCCGAGCACGGCCGCGCCGGGCGGCGGCGCGGGCGCGTCACCCGTGACCGGGTTCGGCGCGACCAGGGCTGCGCCCAGCCGCGCCGCCTCACGTTGGGTGGCCGCGTGCATTCCCAGCCCGGTGGCCGCGACCAGGATGGTGCAGGCCGCGCCCCGGGCGAGGGCCCGTCGTGGCTGGATCCCGAAGATCCGGCCACGACGGATCGGGTCCTCCACGTACCGGTACGTCAGCGCGGCCGGGATCACCGAGGACAGCGCGACGGCCAGGGCCGTGGTCTGGGTCAGCGGACCGTACTTCGTGTCGATGGCCACCAGCAGCGGCCAGTGCCACAGGTAGAGCGAGTAGGAGATGGCTCCTACGGCCCGTACCGGGCGGAGACCCAGCACCCGACCGGGACCGACCCGGCCGGCGCATCCGCCGCCCGCGATCACCGCCGCCGTGCCGAGCGTGGGCAGCAGCGCCGACCAGCCGGGAAACGCCGTCGCGGTGTCCAGCACGAGCGGTGACGTGATGATCGCGCCCGTGCCGGCCCACGCGACGGCGGCGCCCAGCCGGGCCGGCATCCGGGGAACCAGCAACCCGAACACCGCCACCGCGCCACCCAGGGCCAGTTCCCACAGCCGGGTGGTGGTGATGAAGTACGCCCGGGCGGGATCACTCGTCGTCTCCGCGACGGACCAGGCGAACGAGGGAACGGCGATCAGCGCCAGGCCGAGCGGGAGGCGCCACCGCGCCGTGCGCAGCCACCCGCCACGGGCCCGACGGGCACCCAGCATGACCAGGATGAGCAGCAGCGGCCAGATCAGATAGAACTGTTCCTCCACCGCGAGCGACCAGTAGTGCTGGAGGATGCTGGGCGGCTGGCCGCCGGCGAGATAGTCCACCGACCGGTCGGCGAGGTGCCAGTTCATCAGGTAGGTGGCGCTGGCCACCACGTCCCCGCCGGTGCTGGGCCACCTCGTCCGGGGCAGTGCCACGACGGTGAGCAGCATGCTCGCCAGCAGCACCAGCCCGGCGGCCGGCAGCAGTCGGCGGGCCCGGCGGGCGTAGAAGCCGGCGATCGAGATCCGGCCGGTCTGCCGCAGCTCGGTGACGAGGAGGCCGGTGATCAGGAAGCCGGAGATGACGAAGAAGACGTCGACACCGACGAAACCGCCCGGGAGGACGGCCGGCACGGCGTGACCGACCAGCACCAGGAGGACGGCCACCGCGCGCAGGCCCTCGATGTCACCGCGGAAGGTCTTCCGCGGGCTGCCCGCGGCGTTGACGCCGATCTCCCGTGGGCCAGGCTGCGTCCGAACACCGACCAGTGTCATCCGTTCCACCCTCTGCCGCCCGGTCGTACGACCGGACCTGCCTCGACGGGCGCTCGCCGCGCCACCGTCAGTCGGGTGCCGTCGCAGGCCCGACCATCAGGGCCAACGAGAGCCAGCGAGAAGCGGAAACGGATATTTCAGAGAAGATCGCCACCTGTCGACGGTCACCCAACGTGCCACTCCGACGAACGCCCCGGAGCCGGCGGAGACGGGCCGCGACGCCCCGCGCCCCCTCACCGGCCGGGGGCGACGGCTCAGCCCAGTTCGGGGAACCAGAGGCCGATCTCGCGCTTGGCGCTGTCCGTCGAGTCGGAGGCGTGCACCAGGTTCTCCCGGTTCGACAGCGACAGGTCGCCCCGGATGGTCCCGGCGGCGGCCTTGCGGCCGTCGGTGCTGCCGATCATGGCGCGGACCACCTCGATCACCTGGTCGCCGGAGAGCACCAGCGCCACCAGCGGGCCGCCGGTCATGAACGTCTTCAGCGGCGGGTAGAACGGCTTCTCGACGTGCTCGGCGTAGTGCTGGTCGGCGAAGTCGCCGTCCATGGTCCGGCTCACCAGCGCGTCGATCCGCAGGCCCTTGCGCTCGAAACGGGACAGGATCTCGCCCACCAGACCACGGCGCACCGCGTCGGGCTTGATCAGTACGAGCGTCCGCTCGTCCGGGCTGCTGCTGGACACGCTGGCTTCCTCCTGTGCACTCAAACCGGGTCGGGCTGGGTACGGTCAGCGTAGCGACCCGGTCCCGGCGCCGGCGCGGCGGCTGCGTCTTCCCTGGCCCGCCGCGGCGGCCTAGCCTGACCATGGAACCCCTGGGAGGTCCACTGTGGCGAATGGCGGGAACCGCACCATCGCGCCGGTACGCAAGCTGATCGGCGCGGTGCTGGGCACCGTGGCCGCGTTCGTGACCCTGTTCGGGCTCGGGATGACCAGCTGGGCGATCGTCGCGCTCGGCGTCGCGCTGCTCGTGCTGGCGATCGCCCTGGCCACGGTCCGTGGCGGTGGCCGCACCTGGGTGGTCGGCCTGGGCCACGTGCACAGCGCCTCCGAACCCCCCACGCAATACGCCTTCGGGCGCTGTGAGCTGCAACTGGTGATCGACGCGCCGGGGCTGCCGCCGCGCTCCAAGAAGATCATCGAGCCGCGGGTGCCGGTCGCCAAGTGGCCCTCGCTCGGGCAGGCGCTGCCCGTCCGGGTGGCCCTCGACGACCAGCGCCACGTCCGGGTGCTCTGGGACGAGGTGCCCACCCACGCCGAGAACTCCGCCCCGGTCGCCGACCTGCCGCCGGAGTACGCCGACGCGGACCCGTTCGACGAGACCCTGATCGCGCAGGAGGCCCCACCGTGGGCCGGGCGCGCCCCGGAGGACGACTTCCGCGACGACTACCCGCCTGCGCCGGATCCGCTGCTGGACGACCTTCCGCCGGGCCCCGAGGAGCGCGAGCCGGTGATGGTGCGCCGCCGGCCCGGCGGGCCGGTCGTGCTGGAGGGACAGTTGGTCGAGCCGGCTCCGTTGGGCCCGCTCCCCCGGCGCGCGCCGGCGCCCCGCCCGCCGGCCGAGGGACCCGCCGACGACACGGTGGCGGTGGACCCGATCGACGTCCCGCTGGACGCCCCGGGGCGGGACGCGCCGCCCACCCCGCAGGAGCTGGACGAGGCCATCTTCGGGCCGACCGGCGAGGCCGCGCCGGACGACGAGCTGGCCAGCCCGATCAGCGGAGTCGGGATCACGCTGCTCGTCACCGACCTGGACCGGTCCCTCGACTTCTACCGGGAACTCGGCTTCGAGGAGCTGGACCGGGGCGAGGGCAACGCGGTGCTCGGCTCCGGGCCGACCCGGCTGGTGCTGCGCCGGGTCACCGGCGCCGCGCCGATCAGCCGCCGCCTGGTGCACGTCAACCTGGAGGTCGACGACATCCAGGCGGCGTACGAGCGGCTGCGCGGGTCCGGTGTGCGGTTCACCTACGCCCCTCGGGTGGTCAACCGGGGCACCAAGCTGGAGGTGTGGGCGGCTGCCTTCCGCGACCCCGACGGCCACGGCGTGGCGCTCACCCAGTGGCGCTCCCTCGCCGACGCCTGAGGTGCAAGGAGGGGCCCCTTCTTAACGCCTGAGGTATAGCAACGGCCCCCTGCTGACCCGCGGGCAGCGCGTCAGCCGAGGATGACCCGCCGCACGTGCCAGGCGTACGCCCACACCAGGGCGAAGATCACGCCGAGCACGAGCAGTGACCAGTGCAGCAGCCCGGAGAGCAGCAGCAGGCCCTGCACCACGGTGCCGGCCTGCCAGGCCCAGCCGCGCCGCATTATCCCGGCCAGCACCACGCAGGCCACCGCCAGCGCGACGATCGCGCCGACCGCCGCGCCGCTCAGGTCGCCGCCGACCACCCGGATCGGCTGGATGGCCAACAGCAACACCAGCGCCTCCAGCGCCAGCGTGCCGGCGCCCAGCCCGCGTACCGCCTTGTCGGGGTTGCGCAGCCCGGACCGGCGGGCGCCGCCCGGACCCGCCCCGCCCGGCTGCTCCGGGCGCTGCTCCGCGCCCGGACCCGCCTCGCCGCCCGGGCCCGGCTCCGCGTCCGGGCGCCGCTGCGGGCCGGTCATCGCTTGAGCAGCCGGCGGGCGTCGGCCACGGTCACCACCGAACCGGTGATCAGCACGCCCACGCCGGCCAATTCGCCCGGCACGTCGGACTCGGCCTCCGCCACCGCCGCCTCGATGGCGTCCGGCATCTCCCGAGCCACCTGCACCCGGTCCGGCCCGAAGATCTCCCCGGCCAGCTCGGCCAGCTCGTCGACGGGCATCGCCCGGGGCGAGCTGTTCTCCGCGACCACGATCGTGTCGAGTACCGGTTCGAGCAGTTCGAGCAGGCCGGCGGCGTCCTTGTCGCCGAGCACCGCCAACACGCCGACCAGCTTGCTGAACGCGAACTCCTCCTGGAGCGCGGCCACCGTGGCGGCCATGCCGTGCGGGTTGTGCGCGCCGTCGAGCAACACCGTCGGAGCGGTACGCACCCGCTCCAGCCGCCCCGGGGAGCTGACCCCGGCGAAGCCCTCCCGAACCGCCTCGATGTCGAGCTGCCGTCGCGCGCCGGCCCCCAGGAACGCCTCCACGGCGGCCAGCGCCACGGCCGCGTTCTGCGCCTGGTGCGCGCCGTGCAGCGGCAGGAAGATCTCTTCGTACACCCCGCCCAGGCCCTGGACGGTGAGCACCTGGCCGCCGACCGCGACCGCCCGCCGCAGCACGCCGAACTCGGCGCCCTCGCGGGCGACGGTGGCGTTGACCTCGGCGCAGCGCTCCAGGATCGGCCGGGCGGCCTCCTCCTGCTGCGCCGCCGCGATCACGGTGGCGCCGGGGTGGATGATGCCCGCCTTGTGCAGCGCGATGTCCTCGATCGTGTCGCCGAGCCACTCGGTGTGGTCCAGGCCGATCGGGGTGATCACGGCGACGCCCGCCTGGATCACATTCGTCGCGTCCTCCGCGCCACCGAGCCCGACCTCGACCACCGCGACGTCGACCGGGGCGTCGGCGAACGTGGCGAACGCCAGCGCCGTCGTCACGTCGAAGTAGGTCAGCGGCTCGGCGGAACGCCCGTCGACCAGCTCGGCCAGCGGCGCGATCTCGCGGTACGTGGACACGAAGCGTTCCTCGCTCACCGGCTCACCGTCCAGGCTGATCCGCTCCCGGACGGTCTCCAGGTGCGGGCTGGTGTAGCGACCGGTGTGCAACCCGAACGCCCGCAGCAGCGAGTCGATCATCCGGGCCGTCGAGGTCTTGCCGTTGGTGCCGGTCAGGTGGATCGACGGGTACGCCCGTTGCGGGCTGCCGAGCAGGTCGAGCAGGCTCTCGATCTTCTCCAGCTCGAAGCGTATCCGGGTGAAGCCGCGCGCGTTGAGCGCGGCCTCCACCTCGGCGAACCCGGCGTGGTCGGGACGACCGCTCATGACGGCAACGCCTCCAGGGCGGCGTCGATGCGGACCAGATCCGCCTCGGCCACCGCCAGCCGTTCCCGGATCTTCGCGACCACCGGCTCGGGCGCCTTGCCGACGAACGCCGGATTGTCCAACTTCGCCCGCGCCTGGGTGGCCTCCTTCTCGGCCGCCGCACGGTCCTTGGTGAGCCGGGCCCGCTCGGCGGCCACGTCGATCGCCCCCCGGGTGTCGAGCGCGACGCTCACCTCGCCCGGCATGGCCAGCGTGGCGGCGGCCTGGAAGTCGTCGCCGGGCGCGTCGAGCCGGGCCAGCGACCGGACCAGCGGCTCGTGCGCCGCGATCCCCGCGCCGGCCAGGCCGTCCAGCCGGGCGGCGACCCGCTGGGTGGGCCGCAGCCCCTGGTCCGAGCGGAACCGCCGGACCTCGGTCACCACCCGCTGGAGGGCGCCGACCTCCGCCTCCGCGGCGTCGTCGATCCCGGTACGGTCGGCGACCGGCCACCGGGCCGCCAGCAGCGTCTCCGCGCCGGTGAGCGCGGACCACAACTCGTCGGTGACGAACGGGATCACCGGGTGCAGCAGCCGCAGCAGCTGGTCCAGCACATGGCCCAGCACGCGCCGGGTGGTGTCCGCCGCCGGCCCGCCGTCGGCGAGCACCGGCTTGCTCAGTTCCACGTACCAGTCGCAGACGTCGTCCCAGGCGAAGTGGTAGAGCAGATCGCAGACCTTGGCGAACTCGTACGCCTCGAACTGTTCGTCGACCTGGGCGGTGACGTGCGCCAGCCGGGACAGGATCCACCTGTCGATGGTCGACAGGCTGCTCGCCTCCGGCAGCGGGCCGTCGGTGTGCGCGCCGTTGAGCAGCGCGAACCGGGTGGCGTTCCAGAGCTTGTTGCAGAAGTTGCGGGAGCCCTGACACCACTCCTCGCTGACCGGCACGTCCTGGCCCGGGTTCGCGCCCCGGGCCAACGTGAAACGGGTGGCGTCGGCGCCGAACCGGTCGATCCAGTCCAGCGGGTCCACCACGTTGCCGAACGACTTGGACATCTTCTTGCCGTGCTCGTCCCGGACCATGCCGTGCAGGGCCACGGTGTCGAACGGCTGCGCGCCGTCCATCGCGTAGAGGCCGAACATCATCATCCGGGCGACCCAGAAGAACAGGATGTCGTAGCCGGTGACAAGCACGCTGGTCGGGTAGAACTTCGCCAGGTCCGGCGTCCGCTCCGGCCAGCCGAGGGTGGAGAACGGCCAGAGACCGCTGGAGAACCAGGTGTCCAGGACGTCCTCGTCCTGTCGCCAGCCCTCGCCGGCCGGCGGCGCCTCGTCCGGGCCGACGCAGACGACCTCGCCGTCCGGGCCGTACCAGACCGGGATGCGGTGGCCCCACCAGAGCTGACGGGAGATGCACCAGTCGTGCATGTTGTCGACCCAGGCGAAGTAGCGCTTGGCCAGCTCGGCCGGCTCGATCTTGACCCGGCCGTCGCGGACCGCGTCGCCGGCCGCCTTCGCCAGCGGCCCGGTGTTGACGAACCACTGCAGCGACAGCCGCGGCTCGACAGTCGTCTTGCACCGCGAGCAGTGCCCCACCGAGTGCAGGTACGGACGCTTCTCGGCCACGATCCGGCCCTGCTCGCGCAACGCCGCCACGATGGCCGGGCGGGCCTCGTACCGGTCCAGGCCCTGGAACGGGCCGGGAGCGGTGATGACGCCACGCTCATCCATGATCGTCAGGGCGGGCAGGTCGTGCCGCTGGCCGATCTCGAAGTCGTTGGGGTCGTGCGCCGGGGTCACCTTCACCATGCCGGTGCCGAAGGCCGGGTCGACGTGCTCGTCGGCGACGATCGGGATCCGCCGGTCGGTCAGCGGCAGCGCCACCTCGGTGCCGATGAGGTGCTGATACCGCTCGTCGTCCGGGTGCACGGCCACCGCGGTGTCACCGAGCATCGTCTCGGCCCGGGTGGTCGCCACCACGACGTCGTCGCCGTAGCGGATCGAGACCAGCTCGCCCTCGTCCTCGGTGTGTTCCACCTCGATGTCGGACAGCGCGGTGAGGCAGCGCGGGCACCAGTTGATGATCCGGTTGGCCCGGTAGATCAGCCCGTCGTCGAAGAGCTTCTTGAACATGGTCTGCACGGCCCGGGAGAGACCCTCGTCCATGGTGAAGCGCTCGCGGTCCCAGTCGACGGCGTCGCCGAGCCGGCGCATCTGGCCGAGGATCGCGCCGCCGGACTCGGCCTTCCACCGCCACACCCGCTCGACGAACTTCTCCCGGCCCAGGTCGTGCCGGGACAGCCCTTCGCCGGCGAGCTGCCGCTCGACCAGGTTCTGGGTGGCGATGCCGGCGTGGTCCATGCCGGGCAACCACAGCGCCTCGTAGCCCTGCATCCGCTTACGCCGGGTGAGCGCGTCCATCAGCGTGTGCTCGAAGGCGTGGCCCATGTGCAGCGAGCCGGTGACGTTGGGCGGCGGGATGACGATGGTGAACGGCGGCTTGTCGCTCCGCGCCGACGCCCGGAAGTGTCCGCCGGCTACCCACTGCTCGTACCGTCGCTGCTCTACCTCGCCGGGCTGGTACTGGCCGGCAAGGGTCGGGGCGTCGGGGCGTCGGGCATCCAGTCTCTCGGTCACTCTGAAAGTCTACGGAGCGCTTTCGGAGACCCGACGTGCGCCACCGGTGATTCGCGTACGGTGGCGGTCATGTCCGACGCGCATCTCACCGAGCGTCCGGTCGACGGGGGCGACGGTCCGGTCGAGTTGACCGACGAACCGATCCGACTGAGCCGCCGTGAGCCGGCACTGGAGCCCGAACGGCGGCCTGTCTCGCGGCGCCGGAAGATCGTGCTGGCCGCCGCCCTGGCGGTCGGTCTCGCCGGCGCCGGGGCGCTCGGCACGGTCGGGTGGCGGGTCTTCCAGGAGAAGGACACGCAGCTCACCCAGCCGGTCCGGGTGGCCGGGCTCACCCGCGACGACAGTGACCGGGCCCGCGGCACCGCCGACTACCTGCGGGACGGGTTGGCCGCCGACATCGAGCTGGACCGCAGTTTCGGCACGGTCTACCGCGACCCGGCGGACGCGAAGCGGTCGGTGCTGCTGTTCGGCGGCACCACGCTGCTCTGGCAGCCCGAGCGTGACCTGGACACTCTCTTCGGCCTGATGGCCGACGAGACCGGCAAGGTCGCCCGGCTGCGTGAGGTGGACGCGGGCCGCCTGGGCGGCGTGATGAAGTGCGGCACGACCAGCGGCGACGGCGGCGACTTCACGGTCTGCGGCTGGGCCGACCACGGCAGCGTGGCGATGGGCATGTTCCCGGGCCGACCGGTGGCGGACGCCGCGACGCTGTTCCGCCGGCTCCGCGAGGGCATCCAGAGCCGCTGACGACCTGGCTCACCTGGTCGCCGGCCGGGCCTCCGGGTGCACCCGCCCGTCCGTAACCGTGCTGCGCCGGAACGGCGCTGACGCAGTCAGGGCCATCCCTGTTTGGGGTGGCCCTGACTGGAAGATTGTCCGGCGGTGTCCTACTCTCCCACACCCTC
>NZ_JBFAGS010000007.1:0-116491 GCF_040653835.1 Micromonospora sp. NPDC050980
CCGCCGAACACGAGGCCCTACACGCGATGACCCACCCGGTCACCGCACCCCTGAAAACCAGCTAACCAACTCTCCACCAAACCCGGGGCTTGACACAAATTCGCACCCCCGCTGGGCCAATGTGCCGGTCGGGGACCAGCACCGCGACACCGGGCACGGCTGCCGTGAGACCGCACCGTCAAGGCATTGACCGTCCAGACCTGCGGCGGCTTCAGCTTTCCATACGCCCAGCAGGCCGTCCGGATCACCCGCATGCGCACCGTGGCCGGCAAGCGAACTTAGGAGATGGCCCACCTGGTGGCGTCCCTGCCCGCCGCTCACGCCCAGCCCGCTGACCTGTGGGAATGGGCACGGCTGGAATGGCACATCGAGAACCGGCTGCACTGGGTCCGCGACGTGCCCTTCGGCGAGGATGCCCACCGGGCCCGTACCGGCACAGGACCCGCCGTCGCAGCGGCCCAGCGCAACACCGCCATCGGACTCCACCGCGGCAACGGAGAGACCAACATCGCCCGAGCCACCCGACGCTCCCACGACCTCATCACCACCGTGACCAGCAGCTACCCGACTACGCAAATGACCTTGGCGAGCCCCAGAGCCCACTGCCGGTCCGGCCGGCCATCAGCGGTCGCCTCACCCCCTGCGGTTTACGACCCTTGGGCTTGGCCCTCCAGGCTTCGACGAAGGCCCCAGGACAGACGGATCGGGCAGCCGATGTGCGCGGTCGCTCGACCCGCGTGCCTGGCGCTTCATGTGCTCGGCTCGGGCTGCCTGTTTAGCGTCGTCCGTAGAGGTCAAGCAGGCCGCGTAGGTCTCCGCGTCCGAGGGTGCGCTTGCCGAAGGTGCAGGCGGCGATAGAGGGGTACATGGTCGAGGCGGTGTCGGCGCTGCTGTGGCCGAGTCCGAAGGTGTGTCCTCGTTCGTGGGTCATGACGCTGGTGAGGTCCCAGGCGTTGGTGCAGCCGGATGCGTGGTCGGTCCAGCGGAAGCGGGTGTTGATCAGGGCATCGGAGGCGAGCGCGCGTCCGCCGTTGTGGTAGGTGCAGGTGACGGCGAGGATGGTGGTGGAGTTGATGGTGCCCCAGCCGGTGACATTGCGGCCGTCGTTGCCGGTGCAGGCGCCTGAGGTGGACAGTTGCGGTCGTGTGGTGGTGCGGCCGCGGTAGCTGTGGTAGGCGCGTGGACGTCCGGTCATGCCGCAGTCGTTGTGGCCCTGGGTGATGTTGGTGGTGGCGGCGCGCAGGTCGTCCTCGGCGCGGCCGTACACCCCGGCGGCGACGTTGCTGGAGTTGTACCACCACTGGTAGGTGGTGGTCCAGCGGTAGCCGGCCCGGTTGTAGGCGCTGCTGCCGCAGGCTGATGACGTGCTGATCGCTCCGGGTCCGGCATCGGTCGGGCTGATGCGGATCGCGCCGGACTGGTCTCGGGCGACGGTGAGGTGGCGGGCGCCGGTGGTGGTGAGCACGTCGACGCTGACGTGTTCGCCGGGCGCCGGCAGGCGGGTCGCGGCGACCCCGTCGGTGACGACGACGTCGTTGACGTCGCACGTCGTTGGGGCACTGGCATCGGTGACGTCGGTGACTGACACGGTGACGCCTGGCTTGCACCATGAAGGGCTGGTCTTCGCCGAGGCCGGTGACGCCGCGGTGATCTGTGTCGTGATGAGCGCTGCCGCAGTCAGCGCGCAGCTCAGGATCCGTCTCACCGGGGTCCTCTCGGTCGGGGTCGGCCAGCTGAGGGGGCGACCATGTTTGTCGTCCCGGCCAGTAAATTAATGAACGTGGATATTTGTCAAGAGTGCAACTCCGCCACAGCCGCCCGGTCCATTTCAGACGGCGACGGCAGGTGAATCATCACCTGATGGCGCCGTCAGGACACCCCGACCAAGGCCGCCGTCTGCCCTCGACCCACGCACCCGCGCCAGATGGGACCCTCTGCCAGCCGGCTCCTACCTCGATGCCTGAATGAGGGGCGTGACGAACCGGTCACGCCCCTCATCAAGGATGTGGATGGCAGTGTCAGGCTCGGCTGCAGGTGACTCCGTTGAGTGAGAAGCTGGTCGGCGACGCATACTTGCCGCTCAGCTTTGCCTCGTATCCGAAGTTCGCGGTACTCCCGGGGGCGATCGACCCGTTGAAGCTCACGTTCCGCGCGCTGACCGTGGACCCGTTCTGTGTGACGGTGGCGTTCCACGCGTTGGTGACCTGCTGGCCGGTCGGCAGTTTGTAGGTCAAATTCCAGCCGTTGATGGTCCTGGCTCCCCGGTTGGTGATCGTCACGTCGGCGGTGAAGCCGTTGTTCCAGACGCTGGCCCGGGTGTACTTCACCGCGCAGGCGGTCGTCGAGGGCGGGGTGGTCGGCGGCTTCGTGGTGGGCGGGGTGGTCGAGCCGCCCATGACGCTGGCGGAGAAGGACGTCACGCCGAGGCCGGTGCCGCCTTTCCACGGTTCGAAGCCGGCCTGGATGCTGGTGAGGTACCAGCTGTTGGTGATCGCGCCCCGGTTGCGGGTGTCGGTGATGAATGCCAGCAGGTTGAGGTTCGCGGTGCTGATGGCGGATGGGGCCAGGTAGGAGATGACGTTGTTGGCGCCGTTGCTGCCGCGCCAGACCTGCCAGCTGCGGCCGTCGATGGTGGCGTTGCCGACGGGTGAACCGATGGGCTGGATCGGGCCCTGGCGGTTGAGCCAGATCATGATCTCCATCTGGTTGACCCCGTCCCGCTTGGGCGAGGGGTCGAGCCAGATGTCGTACGAGGCGTTGTAGGTGGCCCCGCTGACGTACTTGTACTTGATGCTGCTGGTGGCGCTGCTGATTCGGCTGACCTGGATCGGCAGGTTCGTGCCGGGAGAGCAGTTGGTGTAGTGGCAGCCGAGGTAGACCGACGGGTACGACACCGGCGCGCCGTTGGTTGGTGAGGAGCCCTGCTGGGTGGTGATCTCGAAGCCGGTGCTGGTCACGTTGATGCACTGTCGGGCGGTGGTGCCCCAGCGGTTGTTCTGCACCACGTACCGGTTTTGGATCGTGGTGGAGCCGTACTGCTCGCAGATCTGGGTGTCGGCGGAGGCGGTGCCGCCGAGTGCGACGGCGACGATCGACCCGGCGGCCAGCAGGCCGGCCGCGGCGATGCCCCGGAGGGAACGTTTCATGATGCTCCTTGATTATGCGGGGTCCCGAGTGGCGACAGGCATGGCGGAGCGCTGCCAGCTCGAGCGCGCATTGCCATGCCTGCGAATCAAGCTGGAAGTCGCAGGTCAGAGGCGATCGGACTCAACCGGAGTCTCGGGGCAGGTCAGGGTCGGGTCTGTCGCGGGCGAGCAAACCGGACCTGGCCCGGCCGGCCCGCCCGCGAGTTGCACTGAGCGGCTGCGCGATGGTCGTCGAAGATGGCGGGCCCTTTCGCGCAGACCCGGTTGTACGCCTTGGCGACGTTGGTGTCGAACGTGCTGCTGGTGTCGTAGCTGGCGGTCCCGCGGTGCGCGAGCACCACGAGGGGTGATCGCGTCGGAGACGCCGGGCGGGCAGCAGCCCGCTGAGCGACTGGGGCGCCGGTCACGACGCCGTGCAGCTCAGCGTCGTCGGCACGGTGCCCGGACCGGTGCCGGTGAAGCCGAAGCTGGTGACCGCTCCGGCGGCGAGTTGGCCGTTGTGCGGCTCGTTGCGGACGGTCAGCTTTGCGCCGGCGACGGTGAGCGTGCCGTTCCACACCGAGGAGATGGTGGTGCCGCTCGGGCTGGTCCAGGTCACCGTCCAGCTGTTCGTCGTGGCGGTGCCGGTGTTCTTGACGGCCACCTCGCCCTGGAATCCGCCCTGCCAGGTGTTGGTCAGCGCATATGTCGCCGTGCACCCGCCGCTGCCGCCGCCACCGGCCGGTGTGGTGATCGTTCGGCCCGCGGATGCGGCCGAGACGTTCCCGGCCGCGTCTCGCGCCCTGACCGTGAACGTGTACGTGGTGGCCGCGCTGAGGTTGCCGGCCTGGTAGGTGGTGCCGGATACGGTGCCGACAACGGTCGCCGGGCCGGTCCCGGTCGCGCGCAGCACGTCGTAGGAGACGACGCCGACGTTGTCGGTCGAGGCGGCCCAACTGAGCTTGGCGGTGCCGGCGGTCACGTCGGTCACCGTCGGACGGCCAGGGACGGTCGGCGCGACGGTGTCGTCCGCACCGCCGCCGGCGTAGCGCTCGGTGAGGTTGATGCTCGTCGTCGACGCGGTGCCGCCGAGGCGTACCTGGTGGTCGAGGCTGACGAACTTGCCGTTGTGCTGCCACAGGGTCGGCTTGAGGATCTGGTTGTACTTCGTCTCGTCCCAGGTCTTCCAGTCGTCGAGCAGCAGGCCGCCGGTGTCACCGGAGTTGGGGTTCAGGCACCAGAAGGTGTGGTGCAGCTTGCGCTCGGCGATCAGGTCGCGCAGCGCCTTGAGCCACTTGTCCTGCCGGGCGTCCTGGCCGAGCCGGCCGCCCCACTCGCCGATCAGCAGCGGCGCGGTCCTGTCTTCGTGGAGGTAGAGCCAGTTCGGCCGCCACACGTCGTTGGTCAGCGAGGTCTTGTCGAACTCACCGGCGAACCAGGGCTGTTCGAAGACCAGCGGCCCGTAGTCGTGCGGCGAGTAGACCAGCTGGTCCTGGTTGGCGCCCAAATTGACCGGGTGGTCCTTCGCGCCGCGCAGGTTGCCGCCCCACCAGTTGTTGTAGTAGTTCGGGCTGCGGTCGGGGTTGTTCGGCGGCGAGTCCCAGCTCTTGCCCGGCCGCGGGTACGTCTCGATGCCCTCGCACATAATCAGGACCTTGGGATTGATCGCCAGGATCCGCCGGCCGGCCGTCTGACACGCGTGCTTGAAGTTGTCCTGGTCGGTGCTGGAATCCCACTTCGCGCGCGGAGACGTGCCCGCCTGTCCGTGCGGCTCATTCTTGATGTCCATCGCCACGATGGTGTCGTTGCTCTTGTACCGGGCGGTGACCCATTCCCAGCCCTGGTAGAACTTCTCCGGGGTGATGGTGCCCTTCCACCACACCGGGTAGATGTGCCCGGAGTTGTCGGCCTCGGCGCTGTGCACGTCGAGCATGACCTTCAAACCGTACTTCTCACACAGCCGCAGCCAGTGGTCGAAGATCTGCAGGTTGTTCATCCCGGCCAGCTCCGGGTTGGCCGCGAGATTGACATTCGGCATCACCGTCTGCCCGGCCCTCCACTCCAGCAGCAGCTGAGTGGAGACCGGCACCCGCACGATGTTGATGCCGCGTACGGCCATCTGCCGGGTGATGGTCTCGATGTTGCCGCTCCACAGGCCGTGAAAGACCCGCTCGGTGGCGTTGAAGCCGAACCAGTTGGTCCCGGTGAGCCAGACCTGATTACCGGACTCATCGACGATCTTGTTGCCGTTGGCGTGCAGCCAGTCTGCCATCGGCGCCACAGCCGGGGCCGGGGCGGCGGGCGGGGACGCTGCCGTGGCGGCCGGTGGGACCACGAGTCCGGCGACGGCGAGGGCCACCGCTGCGGCGACCCATCTACGTGCGCGTACCTGCATGTCCTGTCCTTTGCTGGTGGTGGGGCGGGAAGGCTGGGCGTCCTGCGGCAGACATGGGACGGTCCAGCATCTGGGAGCGCTTCCACCGACAACGGTAGAGTTCTACGCTCCTCAATGGAAGGGGTGCGAGCGCAACAGTCCCACTTAACCGATTCAGCGGAGTCGATCGCAGAGGATGGGCGCAGGGTGGGCGCACCCAGCCTGATCGACGCGACGAGTGCCCGTGTCGCGAGTCCTTGAGCCGTCGCCGAGGCGCCCACCTTGGGATGCGCGCCCTCACGCATCTGCCGGTGCGCTCGGATACCCGGTCCGCCACCACGAGACGGTAGTGGAATATGTTGCCGCCGATGATTGTGATCTAGAAGCTTTCCTACAACCATGACGCCGATAGAAACTTGCCGATGGAGTTGAGGAGTGTCATGGCACCGATCCGTCCCCGGATGCGTCGCATCCTCGCCGCCGCCCTGACCCTGACCGCGACCGCCGCCACGCTGGTCGCCGTCACCGCCACCCCCGCACAGGCCGCCACCACACCCGGCATCGACGTCTCCCGCTACCAGGGCACGATCAACTGGACCAGCGTGCGCAACTCCGGCATCCAGTTCGCCTTCATCAAGGCCACCGAAGGCACCAGCTACAAAGACCCGAACTTCAACCGCAACTACGTCGCCGCCTACAACGCCGGTGTCATCCGCGGCGCCTACCACTTCGCCCTGCCCAACCGCTCCAGCGGCGCCGTCCAGGCCCGCTACCTGGCCAGCAACGGTGGCGCCTGGTCCGCCGACAGCCGCACCCTGCCCGCCGCCCTCGACATCGAGTACAACCCCTACGGGCCCTCGTGCTACGGCCTGAGCCAGTCGGCGATGCGCACCTGGATCGCCGACTTCCTCAACACCTACCGTGCGCGGACCGGCCGCTACGCCGTCATCTACACCACCACCAACTGGTGGAGCACCTGCACCGGCAACTGGCGCGGCCCCTGGGCCAACCACCCCCTCTGGATCGCCCGATGGGCCAGCAGCCCCGGCACGCTACCCGCCGGCGCCCCTTTCTGGAGCTTCTGGCAGTACACCGCCAGCGGCCGCGTCCCCGGCGTCAGCGGCGACGTCGACCGCAACTACTTCAACGGCAACCGCAGCCGCCTCATCGCCCTGGCCAACAACCGATAAACCCGCACGACCTACCTACGCCGTAGGTAGTCGGTGCTTGGCGGCTCTGGCCAACCACGACCCCTCCAGCCACTCCGGCAGACTCGACCGCCACCTGCGCGGGACATCGGGTCCCCAACGGGGTCACTGGCCGCCGACTTCCATCTGCGCGCGTCGGCATGCCTTCGCCCGCGCATGAGACAGACGGTATCGGTCTGTCTCTCGATTCCATCACCGCCTAGAAATCGAGGAAGCATGACACACATCATGCGAGCCGCACTCGCAGCGATCACCGTGACGGCCCTGGCATTGACCGGTCCCGGCGCTCCCGCACACGCCGGCGGACAGGCGCAGCAGGATGCGCAGGTTATCGAGTCAGCGCCGACGACCATGGCGTCGCGAGTGCGCGACGCGGTGGTCGCGGCGGCCAAGAACCGGCTGGGCCGCCCCTACAAGCTCGAGTACGGCTGGACCTGCCGGGAAAGCGCCATGGACTGCGAGTGCTTCAACCGCAACGCCATCTGGCACGGCACCCTCAACGCCACCGGACGCGGACTACAGCTCAACTACTGGCTGCAGGGCCAGATCAACCAAGGCCGCCGCGTCACCAACCCACGCCCCGGCGATCTCGTCTTCTGGGACACCAACAAACGTGACGGCATCCGCTACGGCGGCGACCTCGACCACACCGGCATCTACATCGGCAACAACAAAGTGATCAACGCCAACGCCTACTACGGCAAGGTCGTCACCCAGAGCGTCACCCTCGGCGGCACCCAACGCGACCCGCTGTTCATCGACGTCCTCACCCCCAACGGCTACTGAACCACCTCGCACCGGTGGCGACGAGACCGATCAGACCGACAGGCCGCATCGCCTGCCCCACCTTCCGATGTGGGCCGCCACGATCACGCGCGGCGGCACCTCGCCCACAGGAACCTCGCGTCCGAACTCGCGTTCACCTAGCCGGGCCGTGTGACACACCCTGTCTCCCGGCGCTCCCGCCCGCACCACACCGTATGGAGGATGCACCATGCCATCGTTTTGGCGCCGCTGGCGCTTCGCACTGGCGGCAACCCTCGCCGCAGCCCTGATCCTGCTCATGGCCCCGCCGGCCACCGCCGCTCCGCTCCCGGCCGGCACGTGGTGGGGAGTGGAGAACGGCCGCACCACCTCCAGCTACAACCAGTACTTCCCGGGTTACCGCTTCGGCTGCCAGGGCGATCAGCGCCACAAAGGCGTCGACGTCGGCGCCCCCACCGGTAGCCGCATCTACGCCTGGGGACCCGGTCGCGTCGTCGGCCGCGGCTACGACCCCGGCGGTTACAACCGGTGGATCCAGGTCTACTTCCCCTCGGTCAACATGAGCCTGACCCTCGGCCACCTGCTCGACGGCTCCGAACTGCGCGTCGGCCAAACCTTCACCAAGGGCACCAGATGGGCCAAGATCGGCACCAAGGCCGACGGCCTCAACCACCGCCACGTGCACTTCCGGGCCGCACGCGGCAACCACGGCGCCGCACCCATCGGCCCCTGCGAAGACATGAACCCCTTCATCATCTGGAACGCGCTGGGCCTCCCCTCCTGACACCCGCCGCCGGCCGGCCGCAGCGCACACGCTGCGGCCGGCCGGAAGGGAACCAGCCGACCAAGGCGGTGTGACCAGCGAGCGGCGTCGCACGCAGCTGATTAAGGTGAATTCGCGACTGGAAGAAGGAGACGTCATGCTCCGCACGACCTCGAACTCGCCGCCCGCGCGCTGTTCCCCTGCCCGCCGAGGCGCAACCGTCGCGGTGGCCGCGACCCTGCTTACGCTGACCAGCTCATGCAATTCGGAGCAGACCGGAGTCGCTGACAACGGCTCGACCGCCCCCAGCCCGAGAGCCACCACCAAGACCGGCGCGACACCCACGACCGCTTCAACCACGATCGACGGCAACACACCGTTCACGACGACCACGAGCTCGACGAGCGCCCCGACCCACGCTCCCGCGTTCCCGAGTCGGCACCTGTTGCTGTCCCCGGACTACCTGAAGGACGTGCCGTCAGACGGCAGGCGGTGGACGGTCGTCACGGAGGGCAAGCAGTACCGCTGGACCGGCTGCCAGCAGACCAGCGGCCCGCCTGCCGAGGTATCGACCGTGCTGTCAGTCACATCGTCTCAAGCCGGTTCCGGCGGGGCCTTACTGACCCAGGTCCTCGAGTGGTCGCCCACCCCTTGGCGCTGTGCAGGCAAAGGCTGGAGCGCGCCCACCGGCACGCAGGACGTCATCATTCAGCGCTACAACGACCCGAAGGGCAGCCCATTCGCCGTCTACCGCATCATCGCCGAGCACGACGGCGTATGGAGCACCATCCGCGCCAGCTTCGGTGAGACGATGAAGGCCGACGACGAGGCCGGCGACCTCGGCGTCGCCTCCATCCGACGGCTGACGGGCCTACCACCGACCGCACAATGAGAACACGCCACTCCGCAAGATCCTGATTGCTTGACGTACCGAGCTGGTACCCAGGAAAGTCCGAGATGATTCACCTTCCAGAATTCCCGGGATTGGCACCCTGACCGACCCGAAACGCCGCGCTGTGCCGTCAACGAAACTGGACGTGCTGTCCGAGCAGGCCAGCGATCTCGTCGCCGAAAGCCACCAGACCCAGGCGTTCAGCCAGTTCACCCGCTTGCTGGGCACCGTCCGGCAGCGGTAGGAAACAGCTGGCATCCGCTGCTGCTACCACCTCGACGGGTCCACCAGCGACCGGGCGACGGTGCTCGCCAAGTTCAAGACCCGGCTCAAGGCCCGCAAGGCCGAACTGTTCGGGAGCCTCCTCGACGGCGGCGACTTCGCCTCCGCGCAGCTCACCGCCGCCGACATCCGAGACCTGCATGAAAAGCACCTCGTGGCAACCCTCACACCCGACGCGACGATCGAACCGGGAGTGTCGATTTTTGTGTTCGGGCCTGTGGTGTGACCGATGCTGTTAGATGGCGATCCGGTCGCCGTAGGAGAGGATCAGGGCGTTGAGGCCGCCCCAAAAATGGGAATCGACACGCTTTAACGACCTCGTGCTGATCCGTGCGCGAAGGGAAGCGGCCAAGTGCGTCGTCTTCGGCCATGGGCAATCGCGCAGTCGCTACCGGCCAGTCGCCGGTGGCCGGTAGCACGAGTGCTCCGGCCATCGGCGTCGCTGGTCATTCGCCGGCGGGTGCCTGTTGGGCGCTGGTGGTCGGTGCGCCGAAGACGGGCGCTCCGAGGGTGTCGTAGGTGATGCGCTGCACGTGCAGGTTGCGGTTGGTGCCGCAACTCTGTTCGGGGCCGTTGTTGGCGTGGTAGGCGAGCCAGTCGGTGCCGTCGGCCGCGCGGAAGATACTGTTGTGTCCCGGGCCGTACACGTTCTGCGCAGGGTTCTTGGTGAACACCGGCCCCTGCGTCTTGACCCAGGACGCGGGGTCGAGCAGGTTGCTGTATTCCCCGGCGGTGAGCAGGCCGAGCGCGTAGTCGTCGGTGGTGCAGTTCGAGCCGGAGAAGGTCATGAACAGCCGGCCGTTGCGCTTGACGACGTACGGTGCCTCGTCCACCGCGGTGCCCTGCGTCTCCCAGGTGGCGGTGGGTGAGGAGAGCAGGACGCGCGGGCCGGTCAGGGTGGTGGGGCTGCTCATCTCGGCCAGGTAGATGCGCGAGACGAAGTCGAAGGTGCTCGCTCGGCCGGACCAGGCCAGGTAGCGCTTGCCGTTGTTGGTGAAGACCGTTCCGTCGATGGCCCAGTGGTCGCCGCCGGGGGTGACGATGCGCCCCTTGTTGACCCAGGTGCCGCTGAACGGGTCGGCCGAGGTGTTCTCCAGCACGAACAGCCGGTGCTCGGTGGAGAAGCCGAAGAACGACGACGGCGCACCGGTGAAGTAGATGTACCACTTGTTGTCGATTCTGTGCATCTCCGGTGCCCAGATGTCCACCGTATAGCCGGTGAAGGGTTGGGCGTTGAAGACGGTCTTGACCTGCGCCGCGCCGAGCCCGACCAGCGTCGGGGAGCGCTTGATCTGAATCTTGTCGAGGCCGGTGGAGAGCAGGTAGTAGTAGCCGTTGACGTAGGTGATCTGCGGATCGGGGGCGTTGGTGGCGATCGGGTTGGTGAAGGTGGAGGCTGCGCGGGCCGGCGCCGACGGCCAGGCCACTGTCATGGTCAGGCTAACGAGCAGGGCGAGGACCGCGGCAACCGCCGGGCGTCGCGTCGTGGAGGGCACGGGGGTTCCTTCCGGTGGTGGGCGACCGTCCGGTCGGACGGCCGGTGGTACTCGGTGCGGGGGCACCGGGATCGTGGGACGAGGTGGCTCGGTGCGCCAACAGAGGAGGGTCGGCCCGTGGTTCCTCAGCCGGTGAGGCGACGTTCGTACTCGACTCGTTCGGCGGGATTGCCGGCGGTGAGCTGGTTGGGCACGCTGTGTCGCCACAGCCACTGCCCGGCCGGGGCGGGCAGGCCGGCGACCAGACGGGCGAACAGGCCGAGCCGAGCGGGGACGTACGTCTCGAAGCGTGGCCGGCGGAGCACCCGGAGCACCGCTTCGGCGACCTCGTCGGGGCGCAGGCGGGCGACGGCGCCATGATCCGTTCCTCGGGCGAGTTCGGTGTCCACCACCGCCGGCAGGACGAGGCTCACCTCGACGCCGGTGCCGCGTAGTTCCTCCCGGGCGACCATCGCGTAGCCCAGGACGGCGTGCTTGGTGGCGGCGTAGGTGGCCGCACCGGGAGCGGGCACCCGGCTGGCGGAGGAGGCGATGGTGACGAGGTGCCCGTGCCCCCGGGCCCGCATTCGCGGCGCGCTCAGCCGGAAGCCGTTGATGACACCCCGCACGTTGACCGCGAGCTGCGCGTCGGTGGCGGCTGCCGGCTCGTCGGCGAAGGGGCCGACCCACATGACTCCAGCGTTGTTGACGAGGACGTCGACGGGGCCCAGGTCGCGTTCGACGTTGTCGAGGAAGGCGCGGAACGAGTCGGGGTCGGTGACGTCCAACTCGTAGTCACCACCGGTCAGGTCACCCGCGGCCACCCGCCAGCCGGTCGCGCGGAGCCGGGCCACGGTCGCCGCCCCGATTCCGCGGGCGCCACCGGTGACGGCGACGACCGGGTTCACTGGATTCGTCCGCACGACAGTCCGCCGCGGTACACCGTCGGGCGCACCCCCTGCCGACGCCACGGCAGCACCTCCGTCGACGGCAGGATGTTCAACCAACCCTCCTGCGTGCTGCCCACGTCCGCGAGCAACTTTTCCTTGACCATCGAGTCGTACTGGTCGACGGAGTCCTCAAGGGTGTTGGCGTTGGGCACCACCTCCCACCCCATTGCTGTCGCGTACCCGCGCAGCGAGCGGATCGAGGATCGGTCCGGTTGCCAGTTGTCGGCGCAGACCCCGTTCTCCGAGGACACCCAGACCCCGTCGGAGGTGTGCAGCACCAGGCTCTGGTTGCCGTCGGTGTGACCGGGGGTGCGCACCAGCGCCACACCCACGCCCAGCTCGACATCCGCCTCCACTTCCAGCAGCCGGTCCTCACGGGCGTGGGCGAAGCCGTCCTCGACGTACCACGGCCACTGCATCGGGTGGGGGTCGCGCAGGGTGTCCACCTCGCGGCGTTGGCAGACGAAGGTTGCCCTGGGCAGGATCGGCTCGCGCGGCGCCGCCTCCCCGGCGAGGGCGACCGTCGTGCCGAGGTGGTAGCGGGGGTCCTGGACGTGCAGGTGGTCGAAGGCGGCGAAGTCGACGGCGAAGGGCGCGAGGTTGAGGGTGGCAAGAGCGCTGACCGGGGTGTGGTACTCCCGGGAGAACACCCGTTCGGTCAACCATCTCGGGTAGCCCGCGCTGAGTTGCCGGTAGAAGGGCGCCTGCCGGGTGCCCGCGCCGACGGCCGGCGACCACACCAGGAGCCGCTCGGCGCCGGCGAAGTCGTGGAACCGGACCACCACGAGCCGGTTCTCCATGAACACGTAGGGGCCGAGGCCGCGTACCGCGCCGGCGAAGGCGTACCTGGTGGGGTAGGGCACGTAGCCGATAGGTACGGTGCGCACGCCCAGCACGGTGCCCTGCGCCACGAAACGGGCCTTGAAGGTCGATGCGGCCTGCCGGATGGCGCGGAGGCGTGCGCCGCGGGGCCACTCCGGCAGGTCGGCGAACTCGGGAATGGGGCGGACGGCTGCTGCCTCGCGGATGGCCATGGGATCGACGGTAGGACCGAAGGCTTCATTTGACAAGAGAGGCTTGTCAAATCGATGTATGTGGTTCAGGCTCGGACTATGCCCCCCAGCCTCCTCAGGGTCCGGACAGGGCCGCACCGAGCACACGCACCGCCTCCTCCACCACCTCGTCGATGTCGGCGGCGTACCGTCCGGCGACCCAGTCGAGGATCAACTCGTTCGCCGCTCCCATCACCGCCACCGCCGCGAGGGCGAAATTGGTTCGCCGGGGAATCAGACCGGCAGCGGCCATCTGCTCGAACTCATGCCTGGCCAGGTCGATGAAGGCGTCCACCCCGGCCTGACGGCGTCGCTCGACGGCCGGGCTGATACCGAACGGTCGCGTGTACTTCACCCGGGCACGTCGTGGATCGGCCACCGTCCACTGGATGTAGGCGGACAGTGCCGCCCGGGCGCGGGCGACGGCGTCCTCGGCGGCGGCGCTCAGTGCCTCGGCTGCCACCCGGACCGATTCGTCGTTCAGCTCGTCGAGGAGCGCGATGAACAACTCCTCGCGGCCCTTGAACACCCGGTAGAAGTCCCGCGCGGTGATGCCCGCCGCACTGCTCAACTGCTCGATCGACGTGCCGTGGAAGCCACGACTGGCGAAGAGTTCCAGCCCGGCGTCCAGCAGGCGTCGGCGACGATGCGCCAGCCGCTCTTCCACCGACAGGCCGCCGTACGTCCGCTTGCCACTCACCTGCCGACCCTATCTCCCGGCACCTTCCGAACCGTCCCGTCCCCGCATCCGGAGGAAATTGCCATGTCAGCGTCCCACCACACCGGACCGCCCCCACCGCCCACCGGACGGCTCGCCCGACGCACTTTGCTCGGCGCCGCCGGCGCGATTCCGCTGGCCGCGGTGCTGGCTCCCGGCCTGACCTCGACGGCGGCCGGCGCGTCGGCCATCGAATACCCCACCTGCCCCGCCTGGCTCGAAGGCACCCCCGGCGGCTGCGGTCTGCAGCCGCCGCCATACCCGCACGGCGACCCGACGGCGATCGCCGCTCAGGCGCAGCAGCTCTCCGACCGCCTGGCCACGTACATCGACGACTGGTTCGCCGGCCGGGTGCCCGCCACCCTGCCCGCCGACCTGGTGCCCAGCGGCCGGCCAGCCGGCATCGGCACCTTCGTCCTCCAGCGGCCCGACCAGGTCGATCCGGCGAAGCAGTGGGTGATCCGGCCGAGCGCACCCTTCTCCATCTTCGACTCGCCGTCGTACTTTCCGGACCCGCACGTGACCTACCTGATCCTGCCCTCGCTGTACGCCCCGTTCGGCACCACCGCCGTCATCCGCGGCAAATTCCCGCACGCGCGGTACTTCAACGTGCAGGTATCACCCCCGTTCGACCCGAAGACCATCTACTACGGCGCGCAACGCGGCCTCGGCGTCGGCGAGGTGGGCATCGTCGACGCGGACATCCAACCCGATCCCGGCAGCGTCAATCCCTACCAGGTCAACGCGGACCGGCGGGCGACCAACCGCGACTACACCGTCCGGATCAAGCTCGGCAAGGGTGACCCGGTCGCCCTCAACGGCAACGCCAACAAGCCGCCGTACTTCCGCGGCACCAACGACCGGGTCGGCGGAGCGATCGAGTACACCGGCCCCTGGGGCGGCACCCCTGGATACCCCATCCCGGCCGGCGGCGGCGCCGGCCACCTCACCACCGGCAACATCTGGATCCGGTACTACGCTCCCGACCACGGCACCGCGCCACTCGCCGGGGTGCCGCTACCGAAGATCCTCTACCGGTTGCCAGACGGTCGGGAGTTCTTCATCCAGGCCGACTTCTCCGCCTTCGACCGCGAGGTCAGCGAGCGCGGGCCGATCACCTGGACCGCGCCCGCGCAGCCCGAGGAACGATACGGCCCGGACTTCGGCTGGTACAAGGAGTACGGAGTGCTGCGCACGGTCATGCAGGCACTCGCTCCCTCACTCAAGCCGTTCGAGACCGAGGCCCAGCGCAGAGCCTGGGTACGCCAGTACGACGCCGGCGTCAACGGCCACGGCGAACATCTCGGTCCCCACTACGACTACGACCACGCCGCCACGGAAGTCGTCGACATCGACTACCTGACCCGGCGGATGGGCTGCCAGGCCGGCATGGTCGTCGTCCTCACCGGACGGCTCCCCACCACCCCCCGCACCCGCAACGGCGAGGCGACCATGACCGCCGCCCAGGCCCGATACTGGTCACTGACCTCGTACTCGCAGGACCTGTCGCTGACGAAGTCGGGGCAACTGCTACCCGGCATGCCGATCACCTCCCTGATGGACGACGAGATCACCGTCGACAGCGAGGGCAGGTACGTCATCCTGCTCTCCCGGACCACCGACCGCCCGTCCAACGCCACCCGCGCCAACGGCGTCACCTGGGCCGACTGGGGCCCTGTCGGCACCGTGGGAATGACCGTCCGCTGGATGTCGGTCGGCCCGGAGTGGACCTTCTGCAGAGCGCCCGACCAGAATCACCTCGGCTGGCGAGCCGACGGCTCATCGGCCAACTACGACGCCAAACTCGTCGGACGCAACCGGCGCACCGACTTCCTCGGTGACTACCAACCCGTCATGCACTACCTGAGCCGGGGAGCCTTCGAAGCGCTGGGCAACCGCAGGATCAACCCCAGCGCCGTACCGAAGTGGCAGGACCTGTGGGGGCTCTTCCCCGGAGCCGGAGTGCCCACCGGCCCCGCCGAATGCTGAGCGGCCTCTGCGGGATCGGACCCGCCTGAAACGGCAGGCCGAGAGCCAGTTGCCCCGTTGAGCCGGCCTGGAGGGCGGTGCCGGAACACTGTCGTTCCGCCTTTCCAGGCCGCTCTCCGAACCTAGGGCGCCATTGCCCGGGGCGCCGGGCTTCCAGGTCCGCCGCCGCATGCGCGGGCGATCTCGGCCGCACGGCATGAGGGCCAGGGCGCTCGACTCAACGGGGCGTGCGTCCCATTGCTATTGGTGCAACAGACTCATTCGGGGCGGATATCCACTGAAGCCATGAACAGGCCCTGAAGCTAAATTTGTGGCCGTCGCGCCATCGGCAAGTTCATCGGCATCTTCGACAAACGGAGCTGCACCACCACCCAAATAGTTGGCGCACCGGACTGAATGGGCGCGTAGCGATTCAAGCTGAGCCTGATGGGCGGACAGGCCGTGGTGGCCCATCCGCCATCTGGCATCTACGCGCGGAACGTCTCGGCCCTTACCGCCGGCGGCGGCTGGTTTCCGGAATGCTCGCCTCGATTTCCTCGTGGCGGACCTGTTCGTCGATCGGCTGGTCCTCGACGACCTCGTTCTTTGCCAGGCGGACCCGCTCGACCGGCACCTGATCCTTCGCGACCACCGGATGCTCGGCCCGCAGCGGCATCTCCTGCTGCGCCTCCCCGATCTCGCCGGGTACGCTGCCCGCGTCCGCGGCGGTGATTGGCTCGCGCTCGACGTATACCTCGTCGTGCTCGACCGGCACGATCGTGTGCACGTTCTCGGTCACCACGTTCTTGTGCAGTACCGCCTTGCCCGCAGGCTCGCTTTCCGTGCCGACCCGCAGCCGTTCCTCGGAGCGGATCAGCTCGTCGCGGGCCTGTGGCGTCTGCTGGGGCTGCATGCGGTAGTGCGCGTACAGCTGTGCGGTCTGTTCGGCGGTCAACGGTCTGTCGCTGCCAGGTTTGACGCTCGGGGCGCTCTGCACGGTCGCCCTGTCGTAGGCGACCGTCAGCGTCCCCTTCTGCACCTGCCCGTTGACGAGCGGGGCCATGGGCTCAGAGCCACCGCCGGTTTGCACGCTCACCCAGGCCGGGTGGCCCGCGGTGGCCCACACCTGCCGGACCTTGCCGATCTTGGCACCCGACTTGTCCTGGACGTCCTGGCCGTACAGCGAACGCACCTGCTGTTCAGTGAGTTGCACGGGTCGTCCCCCTCTCGCGTGTCACCGCCCGTGTACCCGACGAGCCCTCGGACATTCGCCGCCCCGGGGCCCCACCCGACGCGATCGAGCGGACCACGTCAGCCGCGATGTGTGGGAGCCCAGGCCGGCCGGCGGGGCGCGCTGAGGCTTGGCATGTCGCCACCTCCGATCCCAGGACGTGCTTGCGGCCACAACGACGATTGAATATGTTCGATGCCGAAGGTTCGCCTCGACCCCGATCCGTGAGAGGGATGTCATGATTCGCCGTGCGATCGCAGTCACCGTCGTTGCCCTGGGTGCGTCCGCTGTCATGCCGGCTGCACCGGCTCAGGCGCGGTTTTGCATGCCCGATCACCAGTGCACGACCTACTACTATTCGGATTCGTCGCATAGCACCCAGGTAGGCAGCCTCTACGAGGAATGTGATGGATCCCGGTACAGCTCCGGTCGTCGCACGGGCTACTTCACCTTCTCAGAAATTCCCTGCGGCAGTCCCAGGTGACGTCGCCGACGGCGTGCGGGTTCCGCCGGTACCGCCCGTAGAGAGCCGGGCGCTCGCCCGTCGAGCAGCGGATAACTGGCGAGGATCCGGGCGTGCAGGTGCCGCGCGGGGCGTATCTGAGCGCCAAGGCCAGTTCCGGCGACCATCGCCTGGCGGCCGGAGGATCGACCTCGGAGCCGATCAGTCGAGCAGGCTGCGGATGTCGGCGGCGGTCAGTTCGGCGGAGGCGAACTCGCCGCCGTCGAGGACGCTACTGAACAACTCGGCCTTCCTGGCTTGTAGCGCCATCACCTTCTCCTCGATGGTGTCCTTGGCAACCAGGCGGTAGACCATGACCTTCCGCGTCTGGCCGATGCGGTGAACACGGTCGACCGCCTGGGCTTCGGTCGCCGGGTTCCACCACGGGTCCAGCAGGATGCAGTAGTCGGCCTCGGTCAAGTTCAGCCCGAAGCCGCCCGACTTGAGGCTGACCAGGAAGGCCGGCGCCGTTCCGTTCTTGAAGTCGGCGATGACCTCCGCCCGCCGCCGTGTCTTGCCGTCGAGATAGCAGCAGGCGACGCCGGCCTCCTCGAGGCGTCGCCGGGCGGTGGTCAGGAAACGGGTGAACTGGCTGAAGATGAGAACCCGGTGCCCCTCCGCGGCGAGATTGGTGACCTGGTCGCAGAGCGCGTCGAGTTTCGTCGACGCGATGGCGTGGTGTTTCGGGTCGACCAGGGTCAGGTCCAGGCTGGCCTGGCGCAGCAGGGTCAGCGAGCGAAAGATCTCGAAGCGGTTCTTCTGCATGTCGCCGAGCAGGCCGAGGACTTTCTGTCGTTCCCGCTGCAGATAGGTCTGGTACATCCGGCGATGCTTGGGGTTCAGATCCAGTTCGATGACCTGTTCCTGCTTTGCCGGCAGCTCGGTGACCACCTCAGCCTTGCGACGGCGCAGCATGAGCGGGCGAATCCGGCGACGCAGTTGCGCGAGCCGCTCGTCGTCGTGCTCCTTCTCGATCGGCCGGCGGTAGTAGTCGGTGAAACGGTCGAGCCGGGGCAGCAGGCCGGGCGCGGTGATGGAGAGCAGTGCCCAGAGCTCGGCCAGGTTGTTCTCCATCGGTGTGCCGGTGATCGCGAGCTTGAAGGCGGCTGGCAACTGCTTCGCGCACCGGTAGGTCTGCGACGCAGGGTTCTTGACGAACTGCGCCTCGTCGAGGATCAGCCCGGTCCACGGCAACGCCGCGTAGTCGTCGTACTCGAGCCGGAGCAGCGTGTACGACGTGACCACGACGTGCGATCCGGTGACCGTCTGTTCCAGCGTGCCGGCCCGGCGCGCGCCGGTCTGAACGATGGGGGTGACGGTGAGATGCGGGGCGAAGCGCGCCGCCTCGTGAGCCCAGTTGCTGACGACACTGGCGGGGGCAACCACCAGGAACGGGGCATCGGCGGGCGCCTGCGCGACGGCGCGGCAGATCAGGGCCAGCGCCTGCACCGTCTTGCCCAGCCCCATGTCGTCGGCCAGCACCCCGCCGAGACCATGCCGGTGCAGGGTGGCAAGCCATCGGAAGCCTTCCAGCTGATATGGCCGTAGGCTGGCGTCCAGCCCCACCTGTGGCGGATCGGCGGGACCAGCCTTCGCGTCGCTGAGCGTGCGCACGGACTCCTGCCAGACCGCCGCCTGACCGGTGACCTCGCCCAACTCGGACAGCTCCTGCCACAGCCCCGCCTGAAAGCGTCCGACCCGCAGCACACCCGGCGGGGCGTCCTCCAACTCACGGGACTCCGCTATCAGGTCGCGCAGCTGCCGGAACTCTGGCTGCTCCAGCCGGAAATAGCGACCGCTGGGCAGGATCATGAACTCCTGTTCGGCGGCGAGCGCGAGGAACAGCCCTTCGAAGCCGACCTGCTCTCCATCGACGGTGACCCGGACGGACAGGTCGAACCAGTCCTGCGTGCCGGCGCTGGCTTCGGTCGCACCCGCAAACGACACCACCGGCGCTTCCTGCGTCTCGACATACTCCGGAACGTCGTCATACGGCTGGACGGCCACGTCGACGCCGTCCATCTCGGCGAGTCGGGGAAGCACGTCGCGTACGAGCCGCAGCATCGCGTCATCGGCGACGACGGCGTGCTCCAGCAGCCGCCGGCCGGCTGGGTACGGCTCGGTCAGCCCGGACGCCGGGTCCGCCACCAGCGCCGTGACGCGTTGCAACGTCGCGGTCCGGTCGGGGTCGTCGTGCACACCGGCGTGCAGCGGCTCCACCTGGCGTTCCGAACCGACGGCGGCCGCCCACTCCCAGGACAACGACATACGGTGATCCGGTAGCGGCCGCACCGACAGCGTCAGCGTCGCCTTCCCGAGCTCAGGTAGACCCACCGTCTCGTCGGCCGGCACCACATCGGCCTGGCGGACGAGCCCCGGATAGTACTGCCGCAGGAACCGAGGCTCTTCGGCGGCGGGAACGACGATCTCTGGCGCAGCAAGCGCCTCCATGGCCCGCGGATGCAGGGGTCTCGCCAGGGGCGCGAGCCGCAGGGTACCCGGATCGGTCGAGGAACCCGGCCCCGTCGTACCCCACCAGGCAACGCCGTGCGCCGGCCGCCCGACCACGATCATCTTCTCGGGATCGATCGTCCCCGCATCGTCGCTCAGTGCCGGACGTAGCCGCAGGCCCGCAGCGGCTCGATCGGCCCGCACCGAGAACCGCACCGGCCCTGCCGAGACCTGAACCGGTGACGCGGCCCGGCCGCTCTGCACCAGGGGCAGGCCCGCCTCCCGTGCCTCGGCCAGAACGTCCCACACCCGCCGGCTACGAAACTCATCCAGATACACGACGCGCTGGCCCGAGCCGTAGTAGCGGTATGCGTACGGGTCGCTTCCCTCGTCGTCCGCCAGCGCGAGCAACTCCGTCAAGAGATTGACGTGATGCTGCGTGTGCGGTGAATCGGGAACGTACCCGAAGCCGAGGGTCCCCCATGAGACACCGCTCCGGATCCAGCCTCTCTTACCGGGCACGACCGGCCGGAGCGCGATCCGCCACCTTCCCCGGCCGTCACCGTCCTCGAGCTCGAACTGCAACGCCAGTTCCGCAGAACCTGGCACGACGGCCGGGCTGTCCACGTTGACCAGACCAGCCAACGCCAGCTCCCACGACGACGCCGGCTCCGGTCTGGACGCCTCGGAGGTGCAGACGATCAACGCCAAGGCAGCCGGATGCGCACACACCGGAGCCGCCGAGCACGTGCACGTGCCGCTGATGCTCTTGAGCGCACCGCCGGCGCCGACGACGACCGACACCGTCACCCAACCAGATCTCTCACCCTGTACGGCAGCCCGCCCGCAGCCGGAACGCGGGTCCCAGCTCACCTCGGCCAGCGCGCCGCTCGCCACCAGCGAACGAGCCTGCACAAACGATCTGACCCCGACGGCCTCACACACCGCCGCCTCATCAGCCGTCAGCACCAGCCGCCCCACAAGGAACCTCCGCCAGGTCGGTGATCGGACACCCACGCTACCGAGTGACCAGACGCCACCGACGCAGGCGCCATCCACCCGAGAAACCGGGACCACAGTCCGCGCCCGGCCGGGGAACCTCTGGCCCGGCTGAACGACGTGACCAACAACCCTGCCCGAACTGTGTCCGGACCTCACGCCTCGTCCGCGATGCACCGTCGCCGCCGGTCGGCCGCGCTCGCACGACGTCCCGATCTGACTCCGTCCAGCCGACACCAGAGGCCGTTTTCGGGGGGTGACTCAAATCCTCATCGATGCAAACGATGCCCTGACCAGCTTCTCCGCTGGTCAGGGCATCACACCGAGCCGCCTGACGGAATCGAACCGTCGACCTACGCATTACGAGTGCGTCGCTCTAGCCGACTGAGCTAAGGCGGCAACGATGGCCAAGTGTACGGCACGTGCCGCCCGGAGCCGAACGGGATCCCCGTCGTCCGGAACCGGACAGCGGGGCAGGAGAGGCCCCGCCACGGGAGAGACTTCCCGCCCGTCGCGGACTACCCTGCGGCGGGTGAGCGACGACCACGTACCGCCCCGCCAGCCGGATCCCGAGACGCGCCCGGGTGAGCGGGCCAGCTGCCGGCCGCACAGCCTGGACCCGCTGGAGCTGGGTTTCACCCCCCGTCGGCCGGTCCCCTGGCTCGCGCCGATGCTGCTGATCAGCACCGGCCTGCGGACGCTGCTGGCCATGCTGTTCGGGGCTTACCTGGACAAGCGGGAACTTCAGAACGCCTTCGACGACGACACGTTCCGGCAGGTGGGTCCGGACGGCGGGCTCTGGTTGGACTACGTGGCCGACCTGGGCGACGGTTTCGACGCCACCTACTCGATCGCCTACCTCCTGGCGCAGCCGGAGCTGACCGTGGACGGGCACCGGCTGCCCCGGGCGCAGACGCTGGTGATGGGCGGTGACCAGGTCTATCCGGCGGCCGGCTACGAGGCGTACGAGGACCGGTGCAAGGGCCCGTACCAGGCCGCGCTGCCGGTCGCCCCGCCGGAGCGCCCGACGCTCTTCGCGGTGCCGGGCAACCACGACTGGTACGACGGCTTGACCGCGTTCCTACGCCTGTTCGTGCGTTCCCGGGACCGCCACTTCGCCGGCTGGGGCACCGGCCAGTCCCGCTCGTACTTCGCCATCGAACTGCCGGCCGGCTGGTGGCTGCTGGGCCTGGACGACCAGTCCGGTTCGTACCTGGACGATCCGCAGCTCACCTACTTCGACGCGGTGGCCCGCAAGCTCACCCCGCAATCCCGGGTGATCCTGGCGGTGCCGGCGCCGACGTGGGTGAAGGCCGCCGAGCACCCCAACGCGTACGACTCGGTCGACTACTTCATCCGCACCATCGTGGCGCCCACCGGGGCGCAGGTCCGGGTGCTGGTCTCCGGCGACCTGCACCACTACGCCCGGTACGCGGGCCCGGAGCGGCAGCTCATCACCTGCGGCGGCGGTGGCGCCTACCTCTACCCCACGCACCGTCTGCCGGAGCGGCTGGAGGTGCCGCCGCGGGACACGCTGACCCGGCGGGCCAGCCGCACCCGCGCGTACGACCTGGCCGCGCGTTATCCGGAGAAGACACGCTCCCGCCGGTACGGCTGGGGGATCTTCGGCCGGCTGCCGTTCCGCAACCCGGGTTTCACGACGCTGTTGGGCACTCTGCACACGCTGCTCATGCTGGCCATGGCCGGGGTGGCGGCGCAGCGGGCCGACTCCACCGCGCAGCGGCTGTTCAGCGTTCCGCTGGTGGGGATGCTCGTGGTGACGCTGCTGGGCGCGGCGTTCTTCGCCAAGCCGCCCAGCGCGGGTGGGAAACGGCACGCCCGGCACTGGATCCTCGGGGTGGCGCACGGGCTGGCCCACGTGGCGCTGGCCGCCGGGGGGACGTGGCTCTGGCTGCACCTGCCGTTCTACGAGTGGCCGTGGCCGTTGCCGGCGGTCGCGGCGGTGGTGCTGTACGGCCCGGTCAGCGGCCTGGTCGCCAGCCAGTTGGTGGCGCTCTATCTGCTGGTGGCGGGCGGGTTCGGGGTGAACTTGAACGAGCTGTTCGCCGCTCAGGGCATCGAGGACTCGAAGGCGTTCCTCCGGTTCCGGTTCGACCCCGACGGCACCCTGACGATCTATCCGATCGCCCTGGACCGGGTCTCCCACGCCTGGCGCCTGAACCCCGACGACTCCCCCACCGCCTCCTGGCTGACCCCCGAGGCTCCGCTGACCCCCCGCCTGGCCGAACCCCCCATCACCCTCCGCTGACCCCACCCCACCCTCACGACGGGATGGCGCTGTTTCCCGGAAAGAGTGCTTATCCGGCCGCCCATAGGCCCTCTTTCCGGGAAACAGCGCAGCCCTTCGCGGTCAGGAGGGGTTGTAGTGCTGGTCGTGGGACTGGCGGGGGGCGCAGACGGAGGCGCGGCTGCACTGGCAGCGGGAGCCGTCGGCGTCGAGGCGGACCGTGACGGCGTCGCGCGGGACGCTGTGGCCCACCACCTTGCCCTCGCCACGAGGCGTGTCCACGCGGGTGCCGACCGCCGGGGCGGACTCCTGGAACCGCTGGTAGAGCGGATGCTCGTATTTGAGGCAGCACATCAGCCGCCCGCACGCGCCGGAGATGCGCAGCGGGTTGAGCGGCAGATCCTGGTCCTTCGCCATCCGGATGGTCACCGGCTCGAAGTCGGTGAGGAAGGTCGCGCAGCACAGGTCGCGCCCGCACGAGCCGATGCCGCCCTGCACCCGCGCCGAGTCGCGGGCGGAGAGCTGCCGCAGCTCGACCCGGCAGTGCAGGGTCGCGCCCAGGTCGCGGACGAGGGAACGGAAGTCCACCCGGTGCGGCGCGGTGAAGTAGATCGTGGTGCGGTCGCTGCCGCTGTCCGGCGTGCCGAGGACGTGGTCGACGGCGACCACCTTCATCGGCAGGCCGTGCTCGCGGATCAGCCGCTTGGCGGCCACCTTGGCGTCGGCCTTACGCCGGCGCAGCACCTCGTCGCGGCGCAGGTCGTCGTCGCCGGCCGGGCCGGCCAGCTTCGGGAAACCGTCGGTGTCCTCGGCGACCCACTGCGCGGCCCAGACGCACTCGGCCACCTCGGGGCCCTCGTCGGTGGGCACCAGCACCCGGTCGCCCACCTGCGGACGCAACTCGCCCGGGTCGAGGTAGTAGAGGCGCCCGTACCGGTTGAAGCTGACCGCGCAGAGCATGCCCATGCGCCTACCCTACGCGGATCCGCGCGCGCGGACGCCGTACCGGTCGCCGACCGGTCACCCCGCGCAGCGATCCATCTCGATCCGCCCGGCCGAAGCGACCCCCGCCCCTCGCCCGGACGGCTGAAACCTGGGCCGCCCCCGGGACAAACGCCGACGGACCGCGTTGAGTGAAGGCATACCTGCGGGGGGTGCAGGGGAAGGCCACGGCGTCGCCCGCCGGTGCCCGGCCACGGCCGGACCGACGTGCGACGCCGTGGACCGTCAATAGCCGATCCGGGTGGTGCCGCCGTAGCGCGGGGCGGCGACGATCCGGTCCCGCCAGGTCGTCTCGGCCAGACTCGGCCCCCACTGCCGCAGCAGCGTCTCGGCGCCGTCGTAGGCCACCCCGAGCACACCGAGCAGCCGGGTGGCGATCTCGGCCGCCGCCGCGGCGCCCACCGGCCCCGCCTCGACCCCGGGCCGCGCCGCGGCGTGCACGGTGACCGCCTCGGCCGAGCCGAGCACCTCGGCGAGCGCCCGCGCCAGCGCCGCCCGGCTGCTCTCCACCCAACCGGCCAGCGCGTCCGCGTAGCCCGCGGTCGACTCCAGCCGGCCGACCAGGCTCTCCGGCCCCTCGTCGAGATGCCGGAGCAGGGCGGTGCGGGCATCGTCGTAGGCCGAGGCGGCCGGCCCCGACCAGGCGACCTGGTCGGCGAGGACGGCGGCGGCGTCGTCGTAACCCCGGACGAGCCGGCGCACGGCGTGGCCGGCGCCGGTCAGCGGCGCGGGATGCAGTTCGAGGAACTCGCGCACGGCCGCGCCGGGGAGCACCTGCATCCGGCGCAGCAGCGGCCACAGCCGGTGCCCCTCGGGCGCGCCGGCGGCGAGCAGCGCGTCGACGCGGGTGAGCAGGTCGAGGCCCGGCTCGGCGAGACGGTCCAGCGCGTCCATCAGGCCTCCCGGGCCAGCCGGCGCGCCACCGCGTCGTCGGCCGCCGCGTAGCGCTCGGCGGCGCTGCGCAGCGCCGCCGCGGCGGCGGACAGCCGGTTGGCGGCGGCCTGCGCCTCCCGCGCCCGGTCGGCGGTGGCGACGGTCCACTGCCGGTGCAGGGCACGCCCCACCTCGCCGGGCCGGCCGGCGGCGTGCGCGCCGAACGCCGGGTGCGGCGGGTCGGTGGCGGTCACCGTGCGGGCCAGCGTCGCGAGCGTGGCGGAGGCGTCGTCGAGGCGGGCGGCCAGCGCGCGCAGCGATTCCATGTCAGGCTCCCGCCAGCGGCCGGTAGGCCGCGAAGGTCTCGTTGTGCAGCTTCTCCCGCGCCCACTGCGCCGCGTCGGCGGCGGCGGTCACCGCGGCCTGCACCGAGCCGGCCACGTCGCGCGGGTTGCGCTGGTGCAGCGGGCCGAGGAAGCGGACGTCGGTGATCCGCCCGCCGGCCGTGACCACCACCTCGACCAGGCCGTCGGGTGAGCGGACGGTGACCTCCACGGTGGCGACCGCCTGGTCGAACTCGGCCTGGAGCGCCTCGATGCGGCGGTAGCGCCGCACCGCCTCCTCGATCCAGGCCTCGTCGATCTCCCCCCGCGCCATCGGCGCACTCCTCCCGGCCGGTCGGCGCCGCCGGCCCCACCCCGACGCCACCCTCACTGAGCGTGCCGCCCTGGTCACCACGGCATCACCGGGGACCGTACCGCACGTCAATCGCGCGTGTCGATGCCCTGTGGACAGCGTGCGGGCGGCGGGTTTCAGCCCCGCCAGAGCGAGAGCATCATCGCCTCGACCGCGATCCGCGGCTTGACGTTCGCCTCGATCGCCGCCCGGCACTCCAGCACCGCCTCCAGGCGGCGCAGCGAGCCCTCGGCGTCCCACCGCTGCGCGCCGGCCGCGGCCGTCGTCGCGGTGTCGGTGTGCACCGGGGCGACCGGCGCCCGCAGCGCCATGGTGAGCGCGTCCCGGTAGAAGCCGGCCAGGTCGACCAGGGCACGGTCGAGCGCGTCCCGCTGGGCCCGGGTGGCCCGCGACTTCTGCCGCTTCTCCAGCTCCTTGAGCTGGCCGGCGGCGCCCCGCATGGCGCCGGCCGCGCCCCGGCCGGTGCCGCCGGCGCCGAGCGCGGTCTGCAGCGCCGCCCGCTCCGCCTCGTCGGACTCCGCGACCGAGGCGGCGGCCTCCGCCTCGGCGGCCTCGATCAGCGCCGAGGCGGCGTCGAACGCCGCGCCCACGCCGGTGAGCCGGCGCGGCACGGCGAGCACGGCCTCCCGCCGCTGCCGGGCCTCCGGGTCCCGGGCCAGCCGCCGGGCCCGACCGACGTGCCCCTGGGCGGCCGACGCCGCCCACCGCGCCACGTCGGGGGCGATGCCGTCCCGCCGGACGAGCACCTCGGCCACCGCGCCGGCCGGCGGCTGCCGCAGCGGCACCACCCGGCACCGCGACCGGATGGTCACCGAGACGTCGTCCGGGTGGGTGGACGGGGCGCAGAGCAGGAAGACGGTACGCGGGGGCGGCTCCTCGATCGCCTTGAGCAGCGCGTTGCCGGCGGCCTCGGTGAGCCGGTCGGCGTCCTCGATGATCACGATCTGCCAGCGGCCGCCGGAGGGCGTGCTCGCCGCCCGCAGCACCAGCGCGCGCATCTCGCCGACGCCGATGGAGAGCCCCTCGGGCACCACCAGCCGCACGTCGGCGTGGGTGCCGGCCAGGGCGGTGTGGCAGCCGGGGCAGTGCCCGCAGCCGGTGCCGTGCGCGCACTGGAGGGCGGCGGCGAACGCGCGGGCGGCCACCGAGCGGCCGGAGCCGGGCGGCCCGGTGAAGATCCAGGCGTGCGTCATCCCGGCGCCCGGGTCGGCCTCGACCGCTGCCGCCCCGCCCGGGCCGCCGTTCGAGCCGCCGGGCCCATCGAACTCCTCGGCGAGCGCGTCGAGGTCGTCGTACCCGCCGGCCGGTGCACCCGCGCGGGCCGCCACGGGCGTGCCGGGCCGCAGCAGCGCGGCGGCCGAGGCGGCGGCCCGTCGCAGCGTGGCCACCGCCTCGTCCTGCCCGACCAGGTCGCCGAAGACGTCGGTCATCTTCGGCGTCGCTCCATCGTCACCAGCTCCGATTCGGATAACTCAGGCTGGACCGAGGTGTCCGGGCCCTGCGCCGGGCGCGGGTGCACGATCCCGGCCGGGTCGACGAGGAACTCGTCCACCCGGCGCGCGACCGCGTCGGCGATCTCCTCGACCGGGCGCGAGGCGTCGAGCACCAGGTAACGCTTCGGGTCACCGGCGGCCAGGTCGAGGAAGGCGTAGCGGACCCGTTCGTGGAACGCCACCGACTCGGCCTCCAGCCGGTCGGTGCCCTCGCGGCGGGCCGCCACCCGGCTCAGCCCGGTGCGCGGATCGACGTCGAGCAGGACCACCAGGTCGGGCTTGAGGCCGCCGGTGGCCCAGGAGGACAGCCAGGAGACCTCGTCCACCGGCAGCGTCCGGCCGGCCCCCTGGTAGGCCAGGGACGAGTCGACGTAGCGGTCGCTGATCACCACGGCGCCCCGGACCAGCGCCGGACGGACCACGGTGGCCACGTGGTGGGCCCGGTCGGCGGCGTAGAGCAACGCCTCGGCGCGCGGCGACGGCGCGTCGGCGGCGGCGGTGCCCAGCACCAGCGAGCGGATCCGCTCACCGACCCCAGTGGCGCCCGGCTCCCGGGTGACGACCACGTCCCGGCCGCCGGCGCGCAGCCGCTCGGCGAGCGCGGCGAGCTGGGTCGACTTGCCGGCGCCCTCGCCGCCCTCGAAGACCACGAACAGGCCGGACGAGACGAACGGCTCGGCCGGCATCAGCGGGCGACCCCGGATCGAGCCCCACAGGTCGGCGAGGACCGGCACGCCCTTCTTGTCGTCCATCTGGCCGAACGCGCTGATTCCGGCGAAGATGCCGGCCGCGCCGGCGGCGAGCAGCAGCAGCCGGGTCGAGGAGATGGAGATGCCCAGGTCGGCGATGGTGAGCTGGCGGGAGCCGCCGACGCCGACCAGGAGGCTGCTCAACGCGATGGCCAGGATCAGCACGAGCCGGGTGCCGATCTGCACCACCGCGAACACCCGGCCGCGCACCTCGTCGGCGACCTCGCCGCCGAGCAGCGTGGTGCCGGCCAGGAACGCCATGCCCGCGCCGGCCCCGACCAGGATCGCGCCGACGATGGCCATGGACAGGTGGATGGCGAACGCGAGCACCAGCACGGAGGCGCTGGCCAGCACGATGCTCATGCCGAACCAGCGGCGCCGGGACATGTCCCGTACGACCATCGGTCCGAGCCCGATGCCGAGCGCCAGGCCGACGAAGATCGCGCCGAAGAGCAGCGAGAACGCGGCGTCACCGGCACCGAGCGAGTTGGCGAAGAACTTGCCCGTGCCGACCACGATGCCGCCGCCGGCGAACGCGCCGAAGATGCCGAGCACCAGGCCACGGACCAGCGGCGTCTGGCCGATGAACTTCCAGCCGTCGGCGAACTGGCGGAACATGCTCTGCTCGGTGCGCTCCGCCTCGCCGCGCTGCGCCTCGCTGATCTCCTTGATCCCGAACGCCACCACGAGCGCGGTGGCCAGCCGGGAGAAGGCGTTGAACCAGAGCGCGAGCTGGGCCGGCTCGGCCCAGTCGGGCAGATTGCCGCCGACGGTGGCGGGCACCCCGCGGGTCAGCACGGCCAGCGCGATGGCCGCCGCCACCGGCGTGAGCCCGTACGTGGTGATCAGCGTGAGCTGGTTGGCCGCCTCCAGCCGGGTGCGCGGGATCAGGTTGGGGACCGCGGCCTCCTTGGCCGGGATCCACATCAACGTGATCGACTCGATCAGGAAGGTGGCGATCAGCGCCCAGCCGACCACCAGGCCACCGGCCGCGCCGGTGAGCGCGTAGAGCGGGATCGACGCGAAGAGAACGAAGCGCAGCAGGTCACAGATGACCATCGTCCACCGGCGGTCGAACCGGTCGGCGAAGACGCCCGCCACCGGCCCGAGCACGAGCGCCGGCAACAGCCGGATCGCGGTCACGCCGCCGAAGGCCGCGCCCTTGGCGGTGCTGCCGGACACCTGCGAGGCGGCGAAGAGCGCGGTGGCGAGCAGGCCGAGCCAGTCGCCGAAGGAGGCCGCGCTGAGCACGATCCACAGCCGGCGGAACGGCCGGATGCGCAGCACCGCGCGGATCGCGGCGGCACCGGACCGGTCGGCCGGTGTGCCGGGCGACGACACGCCGGGCGACTCGCCGTTCTTCTGGCTTTCGATGGCCGTACCTCCACGTGCCGGCCCAGGTCTGGGCCTCCCCGGTGGAACACTCTAGTCGCGCGAAGCGCACCGCCTCCCGCGACATTCGCCTGCTCGCCGAGCCTAGGCCGCCGGAGCCACCGCCCGCAGCCCGGACAGACGCGAGGGTATTTCGCATTGCCGTCCCGACAGTTAGCGTGCAGACGTGGCCATCGACCGTGCCGAACTTCGCGATCGTCTCGACCGGGCGACCGCCCACCTCGACCCGCCGTACGCGGTGGTCGACGTCTCCGCGTTCGACGCGAACGCCGCCGCGCTGACCGCCCGCGCCGGCGGCAAGCCGCTGCGGGTGGCGAGCAAGTCCGTGCGGGTCCGCGAGCTGCTCACCCGGGCGCTCGGACGCCCCGGCTGGCACGGTGTGATGGCCTTCACCCTGCCCGAGGCGCTCTGGCTGGCCCGCGGCGGCATCGCCGACGACGTGCTGGTCGCCTACCCGACCGCGCACCGGGAGGCGCTCGCCGAACTGGCCGCCGACCCGGCCCGCGCCGAGACGATAACCCTGATGGTCGACGACGCCGGGCAGCTCGACCTGATCGACCGGGTCTGCCCGCCCGGGCACCGGCCCGCGCTACGGGTCTGCCTCGACCTGGACGCCTCCTGGCGACCGTTGCGGGGCCGGGTGCACGTGGGGGTGCGTCGCTCGCCGGTGCACAGCGCCCGGGCGGCCGGCACGCTCGCCGCCGCCGTCACCGGCCGCCCGGGCTTCCGGCTGGTCGGTCTGATGTCGTACGAGGCACAGATCGCCGGTCTCGGCGACGCCCCACCCGGGCAGGCGGTCGTCGGTTCCGCGATCCGGGTCGCCCAGCGCGGGTCGTACCGGGAACTGCTGGCCCGCCGCTCGGCCGCGGTCGCCGCGGTCCGCGAGCACGCCGACCTGGAGTTCGTCAACGGCGGCGGCACCGGCAGCGTGGCCGCCACCAGCGCCGACCCGGCGGTCACCGAGATCACCGCCGGGTCCGGGCTGTACGGGCCGACGTTGTTCGACGCGTACCGCGCCTGGCGGCCGACCCCGGCGGCGTTCTTCGCCTGCGCGGTGGTCCGCCGGCCGGCGCCCGGGCTGGCCACCGTGCTCGGCGGCGGCTGGATCGCCTCCGGCCCGGCGGCGGCCAGCCGGCTGCCCCGGCCCTGGCTGCCGGCCGGGCTGACGCTGCTCGGGGCGGAGGGCGCGGGCGAGGTGCAGACCCCGCTCGCCGGCGACGCGGCCGACGCGCTGCGGGTCGGCGACCGGGTGTGGTTCCGCCACGCCAAGGCGGGCGAGGTGTGCGAGCACGTCAACGAGGTGCACCTGGTCGACGGCGACACGGTGGTCGCGACCGCGGCCACCTACCGGGGCGAGGGCCGGGCCTTCCTCTGAACTGACGACGGCGGGTTCCGGCGCATGCGCAGAACCCGCCGCCCGGCGTGCCGCTCAGCCCTGCTGCGCGGCCTCCACCGGGGCGTTGACCTGCCGGTGCAGGTATTCCCGGATCAGCGCCTTCGCCTCGATGAGCACCCGCTCGTCGCCCTCGGCCCGGCGCCGGAACGCGAGCTTGATCAGGGCGTCTGCGGCCTCGACCGCGACCTCCAGGTGGAACCGCAGGTCGGGCACCCCGGCCAGACCGAACCGCTCGGTGAGCACGCGGGCGAGTTGCTCCGCGATCACCCCGTTGTTGTCCCGCTGGTCGTCCAACAGGTGCAGGTCGACCACGTCGCCGAAGTGCAGGGTACGGAAACCGGGCACCGTGCGGTGCATCGAGATGTACTCGTCGATCGCCGCGTCGACCCCGTCCCACCAGTGGGTCAGGTCGTCCGAGGCGAAACGCTCGTCGAGCCGCTGGAGGTAGGACTCCATGGTCCGCAGGGTCAGCGCCTGCACGATCGCCCGCTTGTCCGGAAAGAACTGGTAGACCGACCCGATCGCCACCTCGGCACGCTCGGCGAGCAGGGTCGTGGTCAAGCCCTCGTACCCCACCTCGTCGACGAGCTCGGCGCAGGCGTCCAGCATCCGCTGGACCCGCGCGACACTTCGACCCTGCACCGGTACCCGACGCAGCGGCCCGGTCGTGGCGGCTGGTGTGGACACTCGGCGCCACCCCCCTTCGACGGATGAACATATCTGCACGTCACGAGTCTGTGACTACCGGTACAACGAGCGGGGCTCGATTGCGGTATTTACCAGGCACAACGTTCCTGATATGAATTCAGTTCATATTCATGTCGAGGAGCGTTCGCCATGGCCGGTCCCCCCACCGCCTGGTCCAACTGGGCCGGCAACCAACACAGCACCGCGCTGGTCACCGAGCGCCCCCGCACTGTCGAAGAGGTGGCCGAGGCGGTCCGCCGGGCGAGCGCGGCCGGCCGGACCGTCCGGGCGATCGGCAGCGGCCACTCCTTCACCGCCACCGCCGTCGCCGACGGGCACCGGCTCGACCTCGCCGACCTGGCCACCGACGTCACCGTCGACGTGGCGCGTCGCCTGGTCACCGTACCGGCCGGGATGACCCTGCACACGCTCAACGACCTGCTCGCCGGGCACGGGCTGGCGATGCCCAACCTCGGCGACATCGACGCGCAGACCATCGCCGGCGCGCTCTCCACCGGCACCCACGGCACCGGCGCGAAACTCGGCTGCCTCTCCGCGTTCGTGACCGGGCTGACGCTCGTCACCGGCACCGGCGAGGTGCTGCGCTGCTCCGCCGACGAGCACCGCGACGTCTTCGACGCCGCCCGGGTCGGGCTCGGCGCGGTCGGCGTGCTCGTCGAGGTCACCCTGCGCTGCGTGGACGCCTTCGTGCTCCGTGCCCACGAACGGCCCGCCGCGCTCGCCGAGGTGCTCGACGACCTGCCCGGCCTCTACGAACGGCACGACCACGCCGAGTTCTACTGGTTCCCCTACACCGACCGGGTGCAGGTCAAGGCCAACGACCGGGTACCCGCCGACGACCGGCCGCTGCCCCGCTGGCGCGGCTGGCTCGACGACGAGTTCCTCGCCAACACCGTCTTCGCCGGGGCCTGCCGGCTCGGCCGGGCCGTGCCCGCCCTCGCGCCCGGCATCAGCGCCGTCTCCGCCCGGGCGCTCACCGAACGCACCTACACCGGCCGCTCCGACCTGGTCTTCTGCACCCCGCGCCGGGTCCGCTTCGTGGAGATGGAGTACGGACTGCCGCGCGACGCGCTGCCCGACGCGCTTGCCGAACTGCGCCGGATCGTGGACCGGCTGCCGTTCAAGGTGCTCTTCCCGGTCGAGGTGCGGTTCACCGCCGCCGACGACATCTGGCTCTCCCACTCCTACGGGCGCGACTCCGCCTATGTCGCGATCCACCAGTACGTGGGCATGCCGTACGAGCCGTACTTCCGCGCGTTCGAGCAGGTGGCGACCGAGCTGAGCGGCCGGCCGCACTGGGGCAAGCTGCACTGGCGCGACGCCGAGTCGCTCGCCACCGCCTACCCGAGATTCGCCGACTTCCGGTCCCTGCGCACCCGCCTCGACCCGAACAACGTCTTCGGAAACCGCTATCTGACCCAGGTCCTCGGCTCCTGACGAGATCTTGGAAGATGACGGCCCTCCTGGGGGCCGTCCGCTTCCAAGATCTCGGTCACTCCTTCGGGGTTGCGGTCGCCTTCTTCGGAGCCGCCTTCTTCGCCGGGGTCTTCTTGGCCGCCGTGGCCTTGGCGGCGGCGGTGGTCTTCTTCGCCGCGGCGGTCGTCTTCTTCGTTGCGCCGGCCTTCTTGGCGGGGGCGGCCTTCTTGGTGGCCTTCTTCTTCGGCGCCGGGCCCTTCGCCCGCTTCTCGGCGAGCATCTCGGACGCCTCCTCCAGCGTCAGCGCCTCCGGCGTCTGCGCGCGCCGCAACGACGCGTTGAACTCGCCGTCGGTCACGTACGGGCCGAAGCGCCCATCCTTGATCACCAGCGGCTTCTCGGTGAGCGGGTCGACGCCCATCTCCCGCAGCGGCGGCGCGGCGGCCCGGCGCTGGCGCGTCTTCGGGGCGGCCAGCAGGGCCAGCGCCTCGTCCAGCGTGACGGTGAACATCTTGTCTTCCGAGTCCAGCGAGCGGAACTCGTCACCGCGCTTGACGTACGGGCCGTAGCGGCCGTTGTTGGCGAAGACCTCGACGCCGTCCGGGGCCACGCCCACCAGCCGGGGCAGGCTGAGCAGCCGCAACGCCTGGTCCAGGGTGAGGCTGTCCGGCGACTGCGAGCGCAGCAGCGACGACTTCCGCTCGCCGCTGGCCACGTACGGGCCGAAGCGGCCGGACTTGAGCAGGATCGGCTCGCCGGTCGACGGGTCGTCGCCGAGCTTGCGCTCGCCGCCGCCACCGAGGAACAGCTCGTGCACCTTCTCCGGGGTCAGCTCGTCGGGGGCCAGGCCCTCCGGGATCGGCGCCCGGTCGCCCGGCGAGCCGCCCTCCTCGCCCTCACCCGAGCCCGCAACGGCGCCCGGCACCGCCCGTTGCAGGTAGGGCCCGTACCGGCCGACCCGGACGACGACCTCGCGCCCCTCGTCGTCGGTGTGCAGCGGGATCGAGTTGACGCTGCGCGCATCGATCTCGCTGAGGTTCTCGGTGACCAGCTTCTTCAGCCCGCCGGCGTGCGCGATGGCCTGGTCGCCGGCGCCGTTGGCGCTGCCGAAGTAGAAGGAGGTGAGGAAGTCGACCGCGGCGTGGTCACCGCCGGCGATCTCGTCCAGCTCGTTCTCCATGCTGGCGGTGAAGTCGTAGTCGATCAGGCGCGGGTAGTGCCGCTCCATCAGCCCGATCACCGCGAACGCCAGGAACGTCGGGATCATCGCCTGGCCGCGCTTGTTGACGTACCCCCGGTCCTGGATGGTCTGCATGATCGAGGCGTACGTGGACGGGCGGCCGATGCCCAGCTCCTCCAGCGCCTTGACGAGCGACGCCTCGGTGTAACGCGACGGCGGCTGGGTGTGGTGGCCCTGCGCGGCCAGCTCGTCGGCGGTCAGCGGCTGGTCCTTGACCAGCGTGGGCAGCCGCCGCTCGGCGTCCTCCGCCTCGGCGTTCTCGTCGTCGCTCGACTCGACGTACGCCCGCAGGAAGCCCGGGTCGGTGATGGTCTTGCCGGTGGCGCCGAAGTCGACCTCCTCCTGGGCGGAGGAGATGGCCCGGATCCGCACCGACACGCTGGAGCCGACCGCGTCGGTCATCTGCGAGGCGATGGTGCGCCGCCAGATCAGCTCGTAGAGCTTGAACTCCTCGCCGGACAGCTCCTTGGCCACGTCGCCAGGGGTGCGGAAGTTGTCCCCCGCCGGGCGGATCGCCTCGTGCGCCTCCTGCGCGTTCTTCACCTTGCCGGTGTAGCGGCGCGGCTCCGGCGGCACGCTGCGCTCGCCGTACAGCTCGACGATCTGCCGGCGGGCCGCCGCGATGGCGGTCTCCGACAGGTTCACCGAGTCGGTACGCATGTAGGTGATGTAGCCGTTCTCGTAGAGCCGCTGCGCGGTGCGCATCGTCTGCTGGGACGAGAACCGCAGCTTGCGGGCCGCCTCCTGCTGGAGCGTGGAGGTGATGAACGGCGCGTACGGGCGGCGGCGGTAGGGCTTCTCCTCGACCCGGGTGACCGTGAACGGCCGGTCCGCCAGGCGGGCCGCCAGCCCGCGGGCCCCGCCCTCGTCGAGGTGGACGACACCGGCGCCGGCGCGAACGCGGCCCGTGGTCGGCTCGAAGTCCTTGCCGGTGGCGATCCGGTCGCCGTTCAGCGCGACGAGGGTGGCGTTGAAGGTGCGCGGCCCCTCGCCCGGCTTCGCCACCGCCAGGGTGGCCAGGATGTCCCAGTATTCGGCGGTGCGGAACGCCATCCGCTGGCGTTCCCGCTCGACCACGATCCGGGTCGCCACGGACTGCACCCGGCCCGCCGAGAGCTTCGGCATGACCTTCTTCCACAGCACGGGGGAGACCTCGTAGCCGTAGAGCCGGTCGAGGATGCGCCGGGCCTCCTGGGCGTCGACGAGGTCGCGGTCGATCTCCCGGGGGTTGGCCACCGCGGCCTGGATGGCCGGCTTGGTGATCTCGTGGAAGACCATCCGCTTGACCGGCACCTTGGGCTTGAGCGTCTCCACCAGGTGCCAGGCGATCGCCTCGCCCTCGCGGTCCTCATCCGTGGCCAGGAAGATCTCGTCGACCTCCTTGGCCAGCTTCACCAGCTTGCTGATCTGCTGCCGGCGGTCGGCGGAGACGACGTAGAGCGCGTGGAAGCCGTTGTCGACGTCGACGCCGAGCCGTGCCCACGGCTCACCCTTGTACTTGGCCGGCACGTCGGCGGCGTTGCGGGGCAGGTCCCGGACGTGGCCGAAGCTGGCCTCCACGACGTACCCCGGGCCGAGGTAGCCCGAGATCGTCTTGGCCTTCGCCGGTGACTCGACGATGACCAGACGGGTGGTTCCAGCGTTGCTCGGCACGTCTCTCCCCGACCTCACTCCCACGCCATGCCCGTTTCGGGCCGTTCCGCACCGTCCGGGCCACCGGTGGCCCGGACGTCCAACGTAACGCGCCGTCCACGCTCCGGGTTTCGTGGGCGGCAAACCGGCCGCCTCCACCGGCGACCGCCAGCCGACCCTGCCGGACGGCGCCACCGTACACCGTGGGTAGGGCGCCGAGCGGGTCACTGTGACGATCGCGCGCCCGCCGCCGGAGGTGTCAGCCGTCGTTTCCTGCGGGAAACCCGCCGGAGCGGGTGTCCGTGATCGGACAGGCGGTCCGATCGCCCGGCCGGTCAGCCCGGCCGGTCAGCCCGGCCGGTCAGCCCGGCCAGTCGGCGACCGGCGCGGCCGGCGGCCGTTCCCCCACCAACTCGGCGAGCCGGGTCACCCGCCGCCCACCGATCCGGTACGCGGGCCCGCCCTCGTCCGGCTCGACGAACGCGGCCGGCAGCCCCACCACGGCCAGCGCGGCGCGCACCGCCGGCCAGTTCGGCTCGTCACCGGGGCCGAGCCGGAGCCGGAACCCGGCCGGCTCGGCCGTACCGGCGGCGGCCACCCAGAGCCGCAGCCGCCGCCCGTCGAGGTGGAACCGGGCGGGTGGCCGCTTCGCCGTGCCCCGCAGCCAGGCCCGCGCGAGCGGGGCCAGCGTGGTCGCGTACGCGGTGCGCACCCGGTGCCGGCCGTCCTCGGTCGGCTCCCAGCTCGCCGGCACCCCCCGGGCGCCCAGCTCGGCCACCAGCGCGTGCACCCGCCAGGCCGCGTCCACCACCACCGAGATCCGCGCCGTGCCGCCCATCCGCACCACCTCCCCCGGCCCGGCGAGCAGGCCGGCGAGATCCGCCAGCGACGGATCGGCCGCCTCGGTGGAGAACAGCGAGGGCTGGCGGGCCGGGTTCTCCGAGGGTGGCGTCAGCGACACTCCGGGACCTCGTCGAAGGCCTGTTTGAGTTCCGGTGAGTTGAGCTTGCTGGTGTCCAGCGCGCTCGCGTCGTACTCCTTGTTCAGCGTGTCCACGGCGGCGCGCACGCCGTCGTAGAACGGGCCGGCCCGGGCGGTGTCCAGCCCGTCGATGGTGGCCCGGGCCCGCCCGTAGGCGTCGCGCATCTTGCCCAGCGAGCCCCGGAACCCGGCCGACACCTCGGTGCCGCGCTCGACCTCCGGCACGCCCGCCTCCTCGACCTTGCGCCGGGCCGTCTCGCTGGCCTGTTCGGCCCCGGCGAAGAGCCGCACCAGGTTCTCCTTGGCCTGCGCCGGCGTGGTCTGCGCGGTCATCTGCTGCTGGGTGCTGCTGGTCAGCTTGGAGATCTCCGCGCGCCACGGGCTGAGCGCCTGGCAGACCGAGGCGGCCCAGGCCCGCGGGCTGGGGCCGCCGCAGCCGGCGACGACGAGGGCCAGCGTGGCCAGGACCACCGTGAGCTTTCCGGCGGTTGCCGCCCGGCACGTACGCATGCGATGCAGCGTACGACCTCCGGGTGGAACCGACACCGGTCAGGTTTCGGGCGGTTCCCGGCCGGCCGGCGGCCGGCCGGGAACCGTCACGGCCGGTCAGGCGTTGACCGTCTCCGGGTGCTGGTCCGGGGTGCCGGCGCCGCTGTCCGAGTCGTCCATCGCCACGCCCTTGCGCTTGCTGAACACCACGGCCGCCACGATGATCAACGCGGCCACCACGGCGATCGTGATCCGCAGCGGGGTGTTCCGGTCGTCGCCCACGCTCCAGGCCACCACGGCCGGGGCGATCAGCAGCGAGACCAGGTTCATCACCTTGATCAGCGGGTTGATGGCCGGGCCGGCGGTGTCCTTGAACGGGTCGCCGACCGTGTCGCCGATGACTGTCGCGGCGTGCGACTCGGAACCCTTGCCGCCGTACGCGCCGTCCTCGACCAGCTTCTTGCCGTTGTCCCAGGCGCCGCCGGAGTTGGCCAGGAAGACCGCCATCAGCGTGCCCGCGCCGATCGCGCCGGCCAGGTAGGAGGCCAGCGCGCCCGGGCCGAGGCCGAAGCCGACCGCGATCGGGGCCAGGATGGCCAGCAGGCCGGGGGTCATCAGCTCGCGCTGCGCGTCCCGGGTGCAGATGTCGACGACCTTGCCGTACTCGGGCCGCTGGGTGCGGTCCATGATGCCGGGCAGTTCGCGGAACTGCCGGCGTACCTCCATCACCACGGCGCCGGCGGAGCGGGAGACCGCGTTGATGGCCAGGCCGGAGAAGAGGAAGACCACCGCCGCGCCGATGATCAGGCCGACCAGGTTGCGCGGGTTGGCCACGTTCAGCGCGTTGAGGATCTCGGTGCCGACGTCGCCCACCCCGGCGTCGGAGTACGACGAGCGCAGCGTGTCGGTGTACGAGCCGAACAGCGCGGTCGCGGCCAGCACCGCGGTGGCGATCGCGATGCCCTTGGTGATCGCCTTGGTGGTGTTGCCGACCGCGTCCAGCTCGGTCAGCGTCCGCGCGCCGTGCTCGTCGATGTCGCCGGACATCTCGGCCACGCCCTGGGCGTTGTCGGAGATCGGCCCGAACGTGTCCATCGCGACGATGACGCCGACGGTGGTGAGCAGGCCGGTGCCGGCCAGCGCGACCGCGAACAGCGACAGCGTGATCGAGCTGCCGCCGAGCAGGAACGCGCCGAACACGCCGGCGCCGATCAGCAGCGCCGAGTAGACCGCCGACTCCAGGCCGACGCTGATGCCGGCCAGGATGACGGTGGCGGCGCCGGTCTGCGAGCTCTTGCCGATGTCCTGCACCGGGCGCTTGTTGGTCTCGGTGAAGTAGCCGGTGAGCGCCTGGATGGCGGCGGCCAGCACGATGCCGATCACGACCGCGCCGATGGCCACCAGCCGCGGGTTGCGGTCCACGTCGGTCAGCCCGCCCTCCAGTTCCCCGAAGGTGGCCGGCAGGTAGGCGAACGCGGCGACCGCCACCAGCACCGCGGAGATCACCGCGGAGAGGTAGAAGGCCCGGTTGATCGCGGTGAGGCCGTTGCGGTCGCTGGTGCGCAGCCGGGTGATGAACACGCCGACGATGGCGACCAGCACGCCGATGGTGGAGATGATCAGCGGGAAGACCAGGCCGTCCTCGCCGAACGCGGCCCGGCCCAGGATCAGCGCGGCGACCAGCGTGACCGCGTACGACTCGAAGAGGTCGGCGGCCATGCCGGCGCAGTCACCAACGTTGTCGCCCACGTTGTCGGCGATGGTCGCGGCGTTGCGCGGGTCGTCCTCCGGGATGCCCTGCTCGACCTTGCCGACGAGGTCGGCGCCGACGTCGGCGGCCTTGGTGAAGATGCCGCCACCGACCCGCATGAACATGGCGAGCAGCGCGGCGCCGAAGCCGAAGCCCTCCAGCACGGTCGGGGCGTCACCCCGGAACAGGATGACGACCAACGCCGCGCCGAACAGGCCCAGGCCGACGGTGAGGAAGCCGACCACGCCACCGGTGCGGAAGGCGATCTTCATGGCGCCCTCGCGCCCGCCTTCGCGCTCGCGGGCGGCGGCGGCGACCCGCAGGTTGGCGCGGGTGGCCAGCCACATGCCGGCGCCGCCGATGAACGCGCTGAACAGCGCGCCCACCACGAAGAACGCCGACCGGCCGATCTTCACCAGGGTCTGGTTGCCGTCGGTGTCGTGCACCGGCAGCAGGAACAGCAGCACGACGGCGATCACCACGAAGATCGCCAGGGTGCGGAACTGCCGCAGCAGGTACGCCGACGCGCCCTCCTGCACCGCCCCGGAGATCTCCTGCATGTTTGTGGTTCCCGTACCGGCTGCCAGTACCGCCTTGGTCAAGGCGGCGGCGAAGACGAGCGCCACCAGCGCGATGACCGCGGCGATGACGACGTACGTCACGTTGGCTCCGGTAAGGGACAGTGCGCCGCCGTCGGCGGCCAAGGTCCCGGACATCTGTGTCCTCCTGTACCGAACACTCGCGTCGGCTCGTGGAGACGCACGGGCCGACGCCTGGGATGCGAACTCGCAAGCGCGCCAACGCTCGTTCCCGCTGGCTGCGGAGGCGGATCACTTGCTGACAACCCGGGTACTGTAGCCGTCCGGCGTGGTGAGGGTCACACCGAGGGGGCACCGTGTCTCGATGATCTTCGTAACTGTGTTATACGAAGATATCTGATATATAGGGCGGCCGACACGACGAGGCCGCGCTCCCCACCGGGGAACGCGGCCTACGGGGAAGGACGGTCAGGCGCGGCCGGCCGGCCAGGCCATCCGGACCTCGGTGCCGACGCCCTCGTCGACCGGGCGGACCTGAAGATCCTCCACGAAACCGGCGAGCAGGGCGAACCCCACGCCGGTGGTCAGCGCGTCCTCGCTGAGCGACTCCTTCGCCAACTCGTCCGGGCCGAGCGCGGCCAGCCCCAGGCCCGCCTCGATCGGGGCCCGGTCCACCACCCGCACCGTGTACGACCCGCCGTCGGACATCTCCACGTACACCGGTTCCGCCAGCCCGTACTGCCGGTGCAGCGCGACCGCCCGGGTGCACGCCTCACCGATGGCCAGACGCACCTCGTCCAGCAGGTCCTCGCGCACGCCGGCCCGCCGGGCCACCGCCACCCCGACCAGACGGGCGGTGCGGACGTGGACCGGAGCCGGCGAGAAGGAGAGCTTGACGGTGGCCATCACGCGCCGGCGGAGTCGGCGGCGATCGCCGCGTCGACCGTCGGATGCAGCGGGAAGACCTGGTCCAGGGCGGTGATCCGGAAGATCTTGAGCAGCGGCTCCTTGTCGCAGACCAGGGCGAAGGAGCCACCGGCCGACCGCAGCCGCTTGAGCGCGCCGACCAGCACGCCGAGCCCGGTCGAGTCGAGGAAGTCCACCCGACCCAGGTCCACCACCACGTGGTGGGCCCCGCCGTCGATCAGCTCGATGAGCCGTTCCCGCAGGCGAGGGGCGGTGTAGACGTCCACCTCACCACCGACGGAGAGCACCGTGTGCTCCCCCACGGCGTGGGTCGCCAGCGACAGCTCCATCGGCCCCTCCTCGGTAAACTCTCCTGGGCATCTAACCATCCCCCGGGCGACCGCTTCGGGTCACCGGTCTGCCCTCCCCATACCCCCACCCTGCGGTTCCCAATTCCGAACACCAGTGCGAGAGTGCAGGACGTGACCGACGACAGGCCCGGCCCGAGGCGTGCGCCGGCCGAGCTGCTGCGGCGGCTGCGGCTGCGCCACGCCACCGACCCGGTCACCCACGTCGAGCACGTGCCGGCCCGCGTCGGCGAGCCGGCTCCCTGGCCCGGCTGGGCGCCGGCGGAACTGCGGGCGGCGTTCGCGCGACGCGGCGTGGTCGCCCCGTGGCGGCACCAGAGCGAGGCCGCCGAGCTGGCGTACGCGGGACAGCACGTCGTCGTGGCCACCGGGACGGCGTCCGGCAAGTCCCTGGCCTACCAGTTGCCGGCGCTGAGCACCCTGCGCACCGACCCGCGCGCCACAGTGCTCTACCTGGCGCCCACCAAGGCGCTCGCCGCCGACCAGCTCCGCGCCGTCGCCGGCCTCGAACTCGACGGGATCCGCCCCGCCACCTACGACGGCGACACGCCACGCGCCGAGCGGGAGTGGATCCGCCGGCACGCCCGGTTCGTGCTGACCAACCCGGACATGCTGCACCACGGCATCCTGCCCGGGCACGCGCACTGGTCCGGCTTCCTGCGCCGGCTCGCCTACGTGGTGGTCGACGAATGTCACACCTACCGGGGCGTGTTCGGCTCACACGTCGCGCACGTGCTGCGCCGGCTGCGCCGGCAGTGCGCCCGCTTCGGTCGTGGGCCGGTATTTCTCCTGGCCTCCGCCACGTCGGGCGACCCGGCGACGGCGGCCGGGCGGCTCACCGGCCTGCCCGTCGCCGCCGTCACCGAGGACACGTCGCCGCGCGGCGGGGTGACGTTCGCGCTCTGGGAGCCGCCGCTGCTGCCTTCGGGTGATGCCACGCCGGAGGCAGACCTGGTGTCGGTGCGCCGGTCGGCGCTGCGCGAGACCGCCGACCTGCTCGCCGACAGCGTCATCGAGGGGGTACGCACACTCGCGTTCGTCCGGTCCCGCCGGGGTGCCGAGGTGGTCGCCGCGAACGCCCGGCGGACGCTCGACGAGGCGGTGCCCGGCCTCGGCGACCGGGTGGCCGCCTACCGCGCCGGCTACCTGCGCGAGGAACGCCGGGAGCTGGAACGGGCGCTGCTGCACGGCGACCTGCTCGGCCTCGCCTCCACCAACGCGCTCGAACTCGGCGTCGACCTGGTCGGCCTGGACGCGGTGCTGATCTGCGGCTGGCCGGGCACCCGCGCCTCGCTCTGGCAGCAGGCCGGGCGGGCCGGGCGCAGCGGCGACGAGGCCCTCGCGGTGCTGGTGGCCCGGGACGACCCGCTCGACACCTACCTCGTGCACCACCCGGAGGCGCTGTTCGGGCGTCCCGTGGAGGCCACCGTGCTCGACCCGGCCAACCCCTACGTGCTCGCGCCGCAGCTCGCCTGCGCCGCCCACGAGGCCCCGCTCACCCCCGCCGACCTGGACCTCTTCGGCGAGGGCGCGAAGGAGGCGGTGGACTCACTGGTCGAGGCCGGCGCGCTGCGGCAGCGGCCCACCGGCTGGTACTGGCGGCACCGGGAACGCCCCGACGTCGACCTGCGCGGCTCCGGCGGCGCGCCGGTCTGCGTGGTGGAGGAGTCCACCGGCCGGCTGCTCGGCACCGTCGACGGCGGCTCCGCCCACTTCCTGCTCCACACCGGCGCGGTCCACCTGCACCAGGGCGTCTCGTACGTGGTCGACTCGCTCGACCTGGCCGACGGGTGCGCGCTGGTGCACGCCGAGGAGCCGGACTGGTCCACCCACGCCCGCGACGTCACCTCGCTCTCCGTGGTTTCCGTCCGCTCGTACACCGACGCCGGCCCGGTCGGGCTCTTCCTCGGCGAGGTGGACGTGACCAGCCAGGTGGTGTCGTACCAGCGACGCCGCATCGCCACCGGCGAGGTGATCGACACCCGCCCGCTGGACCTGCCGGCGCGGGAACTGCGCACCGTCGCCGTGTGGTTCACGCTCTCCCCCGGCTCGCTGGCCCGCGCCGGCGTGGAGGCGGCCGACGTGCCGGGAGCCCTGCACGCCGCCGAGCACGCCGCGATCGGCCTGCTGCCGCTGATGGCGACGTGCGACAGGTGGGACATCGGCGGCCTCTCGACCGCCCTGCACCCGGACACCGAGGCGCCGACCGTCTTCGTCTACGACGGTCACCCGGGCGGGGCGGGCTTCGCCGAGCGGGCGTACCGGACGGCCGCCGCCTGGCTGCGCGCCACCCGCGACGCGATCGTCGAGTGCGGGTGCGAGACCGGGTGCCCGTCCTGCGTCCAGTCCCCGAAGTGCGGAAACGGCAACAACCCGCTGGCCAAGCCGGAGGCGGCAAAGGTCCTCGACGTGGTGCTCACCAACCTCGCCGCCGCAGTTCCCGCCCCGCTCTCCGGTGCCGCGTCGCACGCCCGCCCCGGCGCTGGCGTGACCAGCGGCGAAACGCCCGACGGTGGAGGGGCGCGCGTCGATCGTGGTGGGCGGTTGCCGCGGCAGGACGACCGGACGCTCCGACCGTCGGCGGCCGGCGGCGGTCCGCCGAACTGACCCGCCGGCCGACCGCGCCGCCGGCACCACCGGCCGGTCCGCCGTCAGTTCGGGGAAGTGGTGGCATCGGTGGCCGGCGGACCCCGCCACCTCGCCGACGTGGCGGGGTCGGAACTGCCGGCCGAGGCGGTGGACCGCGGGATCGGCGTCTGGTGGGTGGGACGGGGGCATGAGGTCGGGTGCCACGGGGCATTGATGTATGGGAGCGCTTCCATGCATTATTTCGGGTAGCGCAGACGTGACCCCGACCCGTCCGCCGGAGGTGCCGCCGTGGCCGACACGATCGCCGAGACCGTCGAGCTGCTCTACACCATCGACCAGGAAAACCTCACCCCCGACCAGCAGATCGCGCTGGGCACGGCACTGGCGAACCTGGCCCAGGCGGAGCGGCTGGAACAGATCAACGAACGTCTGCGCGGGATCCACCAGGTGCTGAACACGTGGGCGATGAAGGCCACCGTCGACGGCGGACGCTGAACCGCCGGTGCTGCCGCTCGCACCGGACGCGATCAGCGCCGTCGACCCGGGCCAGCCAGTTCGCCGAGGTGGGGGTGTCAACTGTTCCTCGACACCCCCGCCTCGGCGAACTGGAGTCGACCAAGCAGGCGGGGCGCCCGCGGCGGGAGCCGCGTCGCCGCTTGGCGAGCGCGCGCCGGTGGCGACGCTGTGCGACACTCCGGCGACCCCTCGAAGGAGATCAAGATGTCGCCCGACAACCTACAGGCGCAGCACCGCTTCATCGTCCGCCAGCGGATCCGGATGATGGTCAACCAGTACGAGGTGCACGCCGTGGCACCGGACGGCTCCGAGGGTGGGCTGCTCGCGTTCGCGCAGCAGAAGCGGCTCGCCTTCAAGGAGCAGGTCACCATCTACACCGATGACACCAAGCAGTACCCGCTCCTCGGCTTCAAGGCCCGTCAGCGTCTCGACCTGGGCGCCACCTACGACGTGACCGACCACGCCGGCAACCCGATCGGCCTGTTCCGCAAGGACTTCGCCCAATCGCTGCTGCGGTCGACCTGGCACGTGGAGCAGCCCGGCCTGCCGCCGGCGACCGGGCAGGAGCGCAGCCTGCCGGTGGCGCTGCTGCGCCGATTCGTCGACTCGCTCTCCTGGCTGCCCTACCACTTCGACTTCGTGGCCGGTGGTCAGCCGGTGTTCTCGGTCGACAAGAAGTGGGGCCTTCGCGACCGGTACGTCGTGGACATCCAGCACCCACACGTCGACCGTCGGCTGGTCATCGCCATGGCGGTGGGCTTGGACGCCCTCCAGTCCCGCTGAGCTGGTGCGGCCGGCGACTCCCGTCGCGGCGGGCGTCGCCGGCCGGTCCGCGACCCCTCGTCACGTGCGCCCCGCCTTCCGCACCACCCGTCCGGCCGTCACGAGTCACCGGCCCCGCACGCCCTGGCGGCTGACTCGCGTCGGCCGACGTCAAGGGTCGACGCTCCGCATCGGGCCGGCTCGTGACGCGGCGGTCGCGACGCGCGCCAGCCCGGGCAGAGGCACGACCCGTACCTGCGCCGTGACGATCAGGTCGAGCCCGTCGATCCGGCAGCCGGTCAACCGCCCACCGTTGGCCGCCACCAGCTCGGCGGCCCGACCACACGCGGCGTCAGGCCCGTCGAGTGCGCGACCGGCGCCCGCGAGCGCGCCGAAGTCGGCCGCGGCCCGGGCCTGATGGCGCGCGCACCGGGCGGCCCCGAGGCCGGCACCGAACAGCCCGACGAACACGAACACCAGGCCGAGCGCGAGCAGGCACACCGTCGCCCCACCCCGCTCGGCCGCCACCCCGTCGGCGGGCCGCCCGCGAGCTGCCTCGCCGACGGACAGCCCGATGTCGCAGGGCCCGGCGGCGGAAGGCGACGTCCTCCCTGCCGTCACCGCGCTGGGCCGGGAGCGCCGGGCTCCACGGCGGCCACCGCCACGCCGGAGACGGTCAACCGGGGCAGCCGGGCGCCGACCGTCCGCACCGGCGCCCGCACGGTCGCGGTCACCCGGTCGCCGGTCACGGTCACCGTCACCTCCGCCCCGGCCGGCGCGTACCGGTCGCCGGCGGCGACACCGGGCTCGCCCCGGGCGGCGGCGAGCGCCGCCTCCCGGGCCGCGTCGACACAACCCGCGCGGGTGGTCACCGCGTCGACCGCCGTCAGCCCGGCGAAGAGGAGGAGCATCAGCGCCGGCAGGCCGGCCGCCAGCTCGGCGGTGAACGACCCCCGCTCCCGGGCGCCCCACTGGCGCTGCCGTGCCGCACCGCGCGGATCGTCGAGCGGCATCACCACCCGGAGCAACGGGACGGACGACACGCCGGGCCGCCGGCCGACCCACCGGCGCCCGGTCACTTCAGGGCCCGGTCGATCACGGCGGTGAGGGCGGACTGCACGTTCCCGGAGGTGAGCACCTTCAGCAGGATCCCGGCGAAGGCGACCGCGGCGAGGGTGCCCACGGCGTACTCGGCCGTGTTCATGCCGGCGTCACCCCGTAGGCGGGCGAAAAGCTTACGCATGTCGTACGTCCCTTCTCGATGGTTCACAGCACGTCGCCGAGGACGGCGACGATCACCGGCACCAGACCGGCGAGAATGAAGGCGGGCAGGAAGCACAGCCCGAGCGGCAGCACGATGAGCACCCCCGCGCGTCGGGCGGACGCCTCGGCCGTGGTCGAGCGTTCGGCCCTCAGGTCGTCGGCGAGTCGCGTGAGCGCGCCGGCCAGCGCGGCGCCGCTGTTCGACGAGCGGATCGCGGCGCCGACCAGGCCGGCCGCTCCGGCCACCGGTCGCAGGTGCGCCCACGCCTCCGTCGGCGTGCCCCCGAGGTTGAGCGTGCGGCCCACCCGGCCGAGCCGGTCCGCGAGTGGCCCGCCGAGCGCCTCCGCCACCGCGAGCACCGAGCGGTCCACCGGCCCACCGGCGCGGAGCGCCGCGGCCAGCAGGTCGGCGGCGAGTGGCAGGTCGGCGCTCTCGCGCAGGCGCCGCTCCCGCACGGCGCGGGGTTCGATCCGGCGGAGCAGGCGGTCGGAGGCGACGCCGGCCAGCGGCCCGACGAACAGGCCGGACCAGCCGCCGATGACGAACGCCACGGCGACCGCGGCCAGGCCCGCGCCCAGCCGGATCCGGTCCGGCCACCACGCCGGACGGACCTGCCGAGGGGCGGCTGCGAGCCGGCGTAGTCGCCGGGCCGGGCGGACCACCGGCCCGACGACCGCGAGGAGCGTCGCGGCGCCGCCGAGACATGCTGCGGCCACCGCCTGGCGCGACATCAGGAGGCCCGGCCGGGTCCGGCACCGAGCCGCTCCGCCCAGAGCAGCCCACCGCTCTGAAGGACGACGGCCGCCAGGGCGCTCGCGCCGCCGACCGGAGTGTGCAGGAGCACGGCCACCGGGTCGACCCCGATGGCGTAACCGAGACCGATCCCGCCGAGCGGCAGACCGGCGAGCAGCCAGGCGGTCGCCCGGGCGCCGGCGGCCTGGGCAGCGGCAGCCGCCAGGCCACGGTCGGCGGCGCGGGCGTCGGCCTCGATCCGCTCCAGCAGGTCGGCCAGCGGCGCCCCGGTACGGTCGGCCAGCCGGACCGCAGCCCGGCACAGCCCGGCGAGCCGCCCGGTGCCCCCGTCGAGCACCGCACCTGCGGGCAGGCCGGCGCGCAGGTCGGCGGCGGCACCGGCGAGCCGGTCGAGATCGCGGCGGTGGGCCAGCTCGGCCGCCCGCTGCGCGCGTCGCCGCAGCGTCGCACGGGCCGCGAGGGTGCCGTAGGCGCCCAGCACCAACGCGGCCACCGGCCCACCGAGGAGCGCGCCGACCCCGCCGCCGAACACCGCCGCCACCGGCAGCGCACGCCGGGCGGTCAGCCTCGCGCGAACCTGCGTCGCCCGGCTCTCGTCGGCCAGGTTCGTCGAGTCGACCGCGCGGAGCACACTCTCCCGGAACGCCTCCGGTCGCGTGGTGGGCGGTCGGAAGGCCAGCTCGGGTCGTCGGCCTCGCGGGTGGCCGCCGGGGCCGGCCCACCGACGGTGTTCGCGACCCAGCCCGGCCACCGGTCGGCGCAACCGGTCCAGCCGACCGGGTGGTCGGCCGGACCGGACCGTCGACGGGCGCGCAGACCCTCGGACCCGACCGGCGCCGCCGGCTCTCGACCCGCTGACCGGTCGGGCGTCTCCCGGGACCTCCCCCGGATCGAGAACCGCCCGCCGCCGGACCCGGCCGGCGCGCACCGGCCAGGCGACCGCGACGGCGGCCCCGGTCAGAAGCACGAACGCCAGCCCGAGCTGCCCGGTCACGACGAACCTGCCGAGCCGGGCCGGCCCGCCCGCAGGATCGGCGGTGCGGGCACACCCCGGTCGTGCAGCAGGCTGCCGAGCGACCCGGCGGCCGGACCGAGTCCACGGCCACGGATCCAGGCCGGGACCACGGTCACCACCCGGTCCGGCCCCTCCGGCAGGAGCAGGCCGATCGAGTCGAGCACCCGGCCGCTGCCGGTCCGGCGGAGCTGGAGGACCACCTGCAACGCGGCGGCTACCTGGGCGTGCAGCGCGACCCGGGGCAACCCGCCGAGCATCCCGAGCGCCTCCAACCGGGCGGGGACATCCGTCGGGGCGTTGGCGTGCAGCGTCCCTGCCCCGCCGTCATGGCCGGTGTTCAGCGCGGCCAGCAGGTCGACCACCTCGGCGCCCCGGCACTCGCCCACCACCAGCCGGTCCGGCCGCATCCGCAGCGCCTGCCGGACCAGGTCGCCGAGCCCGACCACGCCGACGCCCTCGACGTTCGCGGTACGCGCCTGCAACCCGATCACGTGCGGATGCACCGGACGCAGCTCGGCGGCATCCTCCACCAGCACGATCCGCTCGTTGCCGGGCACCAGCCCGAGCAGCGTGTTCAACAGGGTGGTCTTGCCGGAGCCGGTGCCACCGGTCACCAGGTAGGCAAGCCGGGCGGCCACCACCGCGTCGAGCAGCGGGGCGACCGGCCCGGGGACGGTGCCGTGCTCGACCAGTTCGTCCAGGGTGAACGGCCGCTGCCGGAAGGTGCGCAACGACAGATACGGGCCGTCGGTCGCCACCGGCGGCAGCACCGCGTGCAGTCGGGTGCCGTCGGGCAGCCGCGCGTCGGCGTAGGGCGAGGCGTCGTCGAGCCGGCGACCGGCCGCCGCGGTCAGCCGCTGCGCCAGCCGGCGTACGTCATCGACCGTGCCGAGCGGCACGGCGACCTGGCGCAGCCCTCGTCCCCGGTCGACCCAGACCCGGACCCCGTTCACCAGCACATCGGTGACCTGCGGGTCGGCCAGGAGCGGCGCGAGCGGGCCGGCGCCGACGAGGTCGTCGTGCACCCGGTCGGCGATCCGCAGCAGGGTGGTGTCGCCGAGCACACCGGTGGCCGGTTCGGCGCGTACCGCCGAGACGACCGCGGCGGACGTGACCGGCGTGGCCTCGGCGGCGAGCCGGTGCCGGACGCGGACGGCCAGTTGCTCCGGGTCGCCCGGCCCGGTCACGCCGCACCCGCCGCGGATCGCCCGGTCAGCTCGTCGACGAGCCGCTGGCACAGCACGGCGAGCGGGCCCTTGCCGGTCGCGCCCGGCGCCTCACCGCGTTCCAACCCTCGGCACAGGCCGGGCTCGGGCCGGAGCGTGCCGGCGAGCGGAAGCCCCAGCGCGCGGGACACCTCGGCCGCCCGCAGCCGACCCGGCGCCGGGCCCCGCACGATCACCGACAGGTCGGCACAGTGCGGGCCCACGACGGCGGCCACCCGGGCCGCGGCGGCGGTGGCCCGCAGCTCCGCGGGCACCACGAGGAGCGCCCGGTCGGCAGCCTGGAGGGCGATCACGGCCGCGTCGTCGAGATGCCGGGGCAGGTCGAGCACGACCAGGTCCCGCCCGCGCCGGCCGGCGTCGACCGTGGCGGCCATCGCCTCGGCCGGCAGGTGCCGCAGGTCGCCCCGGTCCCACGAGAGCACGACCAGGTCACCGCGGCTGGGCAGGGCACGGACCAGAGCCGGCGGATCGACGCGCCCGTCGGCGCCGGCCAGCTCGGGCCAACGCAAGCCGTCGAGTTGCTCCCAGCCGAGCACCAGGTCGAGCCCGCCGCCCAACGGATCGGCGTCGACCAGGAGCGTGCGCAGCCGCGCCCGGGCCGCGCTGACGGCGAGCCCGCCGGCGAGCACGCTGGCCCCGGCGCCACCACGCCCGCCGAGCACCGCCACGACCCGCGCCGGACTCCCGCCCGCCGGCCCGGCCACGCACTCGGCGAACCGGTCGATCAGCCAGGGCTCCGCCGCGGGTAGGGCCGCCACGTGCTCGGCGCCGATCAGCTCGGCCAACTCCGTACCCGGATCGAGCTGGCCGGAGCGACCGACCAGGACCGTGCGCGAACGTCGCGGCAGGCGGGCCCGCAGGCAGGCCGCCGCCTGGTCGGCTCCGACCAGCACCAGCGGCGCCGGTGCCCAGCGGGCGCGGGCGCCGGCCGGATCGGACGCCAGCTCCACCTCGGTGCCGCCGGCCGCGGCGAGGCGCAGCAGTTCGTCGAGCAGGTCGCCGTCGGCCGTGACGAGCAGGGGCAGCCGACGGTACGGCGGAAGCGGGGTACGGGGTGGCATGACGGCCTCCAACGGTCTGACTCGGACGTGCCGCGATGCAGCCTGCCCAATGCGCAGGGCCGGACGGAGGACGCCGGGTGCCCGCCTGTGGACAGTGGGCCGATGTGGACAGACCTCGGTGGACGAGTGGATCTGTTATGCGCCGGGCTACCGGACCGGCGGTGAGCACCCGGCGGCACGGCCTCGCCGAGCATCCGAAGAGGCGGCCCCACCCCGGCCCACCGGCTGGCGTCGGTGACACCGGCAGCCATTGACTAGGGGGATCACCTGACCCGCATAATCGGATCCCTTGCCGCAGAACGGACGGCACCGGCTCGCGGAATCGAGGCCATGACCGATCCAGCGCACGGCACCGGAACCCCGCCTGCCCGTCACCACGCCCACCCCGCCTCCCCGGCCGGCGACGGCTGGCTGCGCGACCCGTCCCCCGCCACGCTCGCCTCGGTGGCGATCGGGATCGTGGTCGTCGTGCTGGTCGGCACGCTCAGCTTCTTCGCCATGCCCCGCCGGCCCGATCTGCCGCCGCCCGTCGGCGGCGAGGCGATCCTGGCCTCACCGCGGAACTCCACGCCAGCGGCGGACCTGCCGACCGAGTCATACTCGCCGGCACCCGTGTCACTCTCCACCCGCGCCATGCTGCCGACCCGCCGGCCCGCGCCGCCCCGCCGCACCACCCCGGCCGCCCGGCCGCCCGCGCCGAAGCCGTCGGCCAGCAGCGCGAAACCCTCGGCACCACGGCCGGGCGAACTCACCCCGCTCCCGGCGTCCCGGGAATCGACGCTGCGTTCCCGAAGCGGCGGTCCGGAGACCTTCGTCGACTTCGTCAACGCCCGGTCGGCGACCGTCGTGGTCCACTGGTTGAACTACGGCGGGGCCCGCCAGCGGTACGCGGTGCTGCGGCCGGGGCAGACCTACCGGCAGCAGACGTACGTGGGGCATCCGTGGGTGGTGACCGACTACCGGGGCCGGGCACTGGTCTGCTTCGAGCCGGCGGCGCAGACACTGCGCGCCGTGGTCCGCTGACCGAATTCGCCGACCGACCGCAAAGGGACGACCCCCGTCGGGGGGAGACGGGGGTCGTCGGGTGGTTCGGCTCCGGGGGGGTCGAGCCGAACCGACTCAGCGGTCACGGGGGGTGCAACCGCCGAGGGTCTGCGGGCGACCGGACGTGAACTCCGGTCGCGAGGACAAGCATGCCGCAGCCGACCCTTATACGTCGAGTGGTGTTCACTCCACGCAAAGCTAATTTCCCGCACGGTGATGTGACTGCCGTCACTCCGCCGGGTGCACCTCGGTCTCCGGGCCCCCGGGGCGGGCGGCCGTGAGCGTTCCGTCCGGCTAGACTTTCGCGCCGTGGGCCGTAGCGCCGCTTTCTTCGATCTCGACAAGACCGTCATCGCCAAGTCGAGCGCACTGGCGTTCGGTCGGCCGTTCTACCGGGACGGGCTGATCACTCGGCGTGACGTGGTCAAGTCGGCGTACGCGCAGCTGATGTTCCGGCTGGGCGGCACCGACGAGCAGACCATGGCCCGCACCCGGGACTATCTGGCCACGCTCTGCAAGGGCTGGCCGGTGGAACAGGTTCGTCAGATCGTCGCGGAGACGCTGCACGAGCTGATCAACCCCTACGTGTACGCCGAGGCGGCCGCCCTCATCGAGGAGCACCAGGCCGCCGGCCGGGACGTGGTGCTGGTGTCCGCCTCGGGTGAGGAGATGGTCCGGCCGATCGGCGAGTTGCTGGGGGTGACCGACGTGATCGCCACCCGGATGGCTGTCGTCGACGGCCGCTACAGCGGCGAGGTCGAGTTCTACGCGGCCGGTCCGAGCAAGGTCGACGCCGTGGGCGAGCTGGCCGGTGAGCGCGACTACGACCTGGCCGACTCGTACGCGTACTCCGATTCGTACAGCGATCGGCCGTTGCTGGAGTGCGTGGGGCACCCGAGCGTGGTCAACCCGGACCGGGCGCTGCGCAAGCTGGCGGTGGAGAACTCCTGGCCGGTGCTGGAGTTCCGGCACCCGATCCCACTCGGCCGTCGGCTGCGGGAGCGGCCGGCGGTGCCGGTCGCGGCGGCGGCGCTCGGCGTGGGTGTCGGCGTGGCCATCGGCATCGCCTGGTACGGCCGGCACCGGCGCACCCGGACCGCCGCGCCCACCGGGTGACAGCCCACCGGGTGACAGCCCACCGGGTGACAACGCCCACCGGGTGACCCCGACCGTCGCCTAGCGGCGCGCACGTCGGTTGACGGCGCATGGCCGGCGGTCAGGACGCGGCGAGGAGTTCGTCGCCGATGAGCGTGATCTGGTCCGCGCCGATCTCCACCGCGCTCATGTAGTGCCGTAACCAGGATCGCAGGCCGTCCGGGGTGCCGGTGGCGAAGGCTCCGGCCGCGCCGACGTACTCCGGTTCCCGCTCGCGGTGCCCGACGTCCACGGCGACCAGCCCACGGGGGTCGAAGCCGGTGGAGATCAGCACCAGCCGCGCGGCGGCCCGGGCCACCACGCCGGACGGGCCGGGGAACGGGCGCAGGTTCAGCAGTTCGCCGTGCACCACGGCGGCCAGCACCAGCGGGGGCACCTTGGTGCCGCCGGCCGCCAGGTCGGCCAGGCCGTCGAGCCGGGCCGCCACCACCGGGTCGGTCACCGGCCGGCCCAGTTCCGCCTCGGTCACCACGTCGCGGGCGGCGAGCACGTGCAGCCGGGCGAGCACCTGCCGGGGCGCCTTCGGCCAGAGGTCGCTGAGCCCGGGCAGCGCCCCGGCCACCCGCAGCGCGCCCTGGAGCACCGGGTCGGTGACGGTGCCGGCACGTACCTCCTCGCGGTCGTGGTCCCGGCCTTCCAGGGCCGCGCTGGCGACTGCCGAGCGGAGGCTGACCTCGGCGGCGAGCGGACCGCCCTGGCGGCGCAGCGCCCGGTGGCGGTGCGCCTGGTCAACCCGGTCGCGGGCCCGCTCGACGGCGGGCGCGACGTCGGCGAGCGCGAGCAACGGGGCGAGCGGATCAGTGGTCACCCTGACACGGTACGGGGTGTTAAGAAGGGGCCCTTCCTCTACTGGAGGCGTTAACAGGGGGCCCGGCCTTACACCTCAGCGCGGAGGGGGCGCCGCTGGGCGCGCGGAGCGGGGCGGGCGGTCGCGGGTGCGGTACGGCGGGGCTAACCTTCCCCGGAGTAGGGAGACGCAGGTCACGCGACGAAGGAGTCACCGTATGAGCGAGGCATTGGCCAATCTGCTGAACGAGACGCGCCAGTTCCCGCCGCCGGCCGAGCTCGCCGCGAACGCCAACGTGACCGCGGCTGCGTACGACGAGGCGGCCGGTGACCGGCTCGCCTTCTGGGAGCGCCAGGCCGGCCGGCTGACCTGGGCGCAGCCGTGGGAGCAGGTGCTCGACTGGTCGAACGCCCCGTTCGCGAAGTGGTTCACCGGCGGCCGGTTGAACGTGGCGTACAACTGCCTGGACCGGCACGTGGAGGCGGGGCACGGCGACAAGGTGGCGATCCACTGGGAGGGCGAGCCGGGCGACACCCGCACCGTCACCTACGCCGACCTGCACCGGCTCACCTGTCAGACGGCCAACGCGCTGACCGAGCTGGGCGTTGCGGCCGGCGACCGGGTGGCGATCTACCTGCCGATGATCCCGGAGGCCGCGGTGGCGATGCTCGCCTGCGCCCGGATCGGCGCGACGCACAGCGTGGTCTTCGGCGGCTTCTCCGCGGACGCGTTGACCAACCGGATCCAGGACGCCAGCGCCAAGGTGGTGATCACCGCGGACGGTGGGTTCCGCCGGGGCAAGCCGTCGGCGCTCAAGCCGACCGTCGACGAGGCGGTGGCGAACTGCCCGTCGGTGGAGCACGTGCTGGTGGTGCGCCGCACCGGCGAGGAGGTCGACTGGTCGGCGAAGGACCACTGGTGGCACGAGGCGGTGGAGAACGCCTCACCGGAGCACGAGGCGCAGCCGTTCGACGCCGAGCACCCGCTGTTCATCCTCTACACCAGCGGCACCACCGCCCGGCCGAAGGGGATCCTGCACACCACCGGCGGCTATCTGACCCAGGCGTCGTACACCACGCACGCGGTGTTCGACCTGAAGCCGGAGACCGACGTCTACTGGTGCACCGCCGACATCGGCTGGGTGACCGGGCACTCCTACATCGTCTACGGCCCGCTCTCCAACGGCGCCACCCAGGTCATGTACGAGGGCACCCCGGACACCCCGCACAAGGGCCGGTTCTGGGAGATCGTCGACAAGTACCGGGTCAGCATCCTCTACACCGCGCCGACGCTGATCCGCACGATGATGAAGTGGGGCGAGGACGTCCCGGCCGGGTACGACCTGTCGTCGCTGCGTCTGCTCGGCAGCGTCGGTGAGCCGATCAACCCGGAGGCGTGGATCTGGTACCGGCAGTACGTGGGCCGGGGTGAGCTGCCGGTCGTCGACACCTGGTGGCAGACCGAGACCGGCGCGATGATGATCTCGCCGCTGCCCGGCGTGACCGAGGCGAAGCCCGGCTCGGCGATGAGCCCGCTGCCCGGCATCGTCGCCGACGTGGTCGACGACCAGGGCCAGTCGGTGCCCAACGGCGGGGGCGGCTACCTGGTGCTCACCGAGCCGTGGCCGTCGATGCTGCGCACCATCTGGGGCGACGACAACCGGTTCCTGGAGACGTACTGGTCGCGGTTCGGCGCGGGCGCCAACACCGGCGACAAGTGGGTCTACTTCGCCGGCGACGGCGCCAAGAAGGACGACGACGGGCACATCTGGCTGCTCGGCCGGGTCGACGACGTGATGCTGGTGTCCGGCCACAACATCTCCACCACCGAGGTCGAGTCGGCGCTGGTCAGCCACCCGTCGGTGGCGGAGGCGGCGGTGGTGGGCGCGACCGATCCGACGACCGGGCAGGCGATCGTGGCGTTCGCCATCCCGCGCGGCAGCGCGGAGACCTCGGGGGACGCGGGCGAGCAGCTCATCGCCGAGCTGCGCAACCACGTGGCGAAGACGCTCGGCCCGATCGCCAAGCCGCGGCAGATCATGCTGGTGCCGGAGCTGCCGAAGACCCGCTCCGGCAAGATCATGCGCCGGCTGCTGCGGGACGTGGCGGAGAACCGGTCGCTCGGCGACGTGACCACGCTCCAGGACTCCTCGGTGATGGACCTGATCTCCTCGGGGATGGGCGGCGGCCGGTCCGACGAGGACTGAGCAGGGCGGACGAGGGGGCGGGTCGCGTGGCGGCCCGCCCCTTTCGCGTACCCGGGAGCCATGCCGGTCGATCGGCGGAGGCGGCACTGGCCTGTTAACCCCTGTCGATGGAGCTTCCTGTCGGCTACGTTCAGCCGCACCGGCGGATCTCGACAGGTGTCACTGAGTCGACCGGTCCCTCACCATTCCCGACGATCGGAGTGGCATGCTCCCCATGTCCCAGTCCAGGGCAGGTAGGCGCCTACTCGTCGCCCTGCCCGCCATCGCCCTCGCGGCCACGTCGCTGACCGCGACGGGCAGTGCGGCGGCCCAACCGTCCCGTTCCGCACCGGCCACCATCGCGGCGGACGAGTACTACATCAACTATGCCGAGCCCGAGGTGCAGCCGGACACCGGCGGCAAGGAGACCAAGGGCAGGGACGGGGTCTTCTCGTCGCCGGCGGACGAGGCCCGCGCCTACGACCGCAAGTACGCCGGCGGCAACCCGATCGCGGCCCGGGAGCTGGCGAAGCTGGAGGCCAAGTCGATCCGGACCGGCCAGAGCCCGCGCAAGATCAAGAAGGCGAAGAACACCCAGACCGCCAAGTTGCTGACGCTGCTGGTGGAGTTCAACGAGCAGGCAAACGACGACTTCACGAACGTGATGGTCCCGAAGACGGTCTTCGAGGACCGCACCTGCGTGCCCGGGACGGTGCAGAACGGGCCGCGGCACAACACCATCCCGAACCCGGCCACGCTGCCGCACAAGGACAACAACTCGATGTGGGTGCCGGACTTCTCCCCGGCCCACTACGACAAGATGCTCTACACGAAGAAGGGCATCACCGAGCGGGTCCGCAAGGACCTCAAGGGGCCGGACGGCAAGCCGGGCATCAGCCTGGCCGGGCGGACCATGCACAACATGTACCTGGAGATGTCCAAGAACGCGTACACCGTGGACGGGCAGGCCAGCCCGTGGATCACGGTCCCGCACTCGGAGGGCTGGTACGCGGCGTCGCGCTGCTTCCAGGACGAGAACGGCGACTGGGTCGCCGGGCGTGAGCAGTCGATGAACGGGCACCCGGACAATCCGCAGGGCGCGGGCCGGCTCGCCACCGACGCGATCGACGCGCTGGCCGCCGCCGACCCGGACTTCCCGTGGGCGGACTACGACATCGAGGACCAGAGCGACCGCGACGGCGACGGCAACTTCCACGAGCCGGACGGCGTGATCGACCACCTGGTGCTGGTGCACGCCAACCAGGGCAAGTCCCGCGGCGGCGGCGACATCGGCGTCTACTCGGTGTGGGCGCACTCGTCCACCGTGGCCGGTGGCTACACCATCCCCGGCACCGACCTGAAGGTGTCGAACTACATCGTGCAGCCGGAGGACGCCGGTGTCGGCGTCTTCGCCCACGAGTTCGGCCACGACCTCGGCCTGCCCGACCTCTACGACACCTCGGGCAACGCCGACTCCGACGTGGACTTCTGGGACCTGATGGCGTCCGGCTCGCACTCCGGCGAGATCTTCCAGGCGCTCCCCACCCACATGGGCCTCTGGGACAAGTGGGTGCTCGGCTGGGCCGAGCCGAAGACGTTCGGTCCGGGCGACCGGGCCAAGCTGGTCAAGCTCGGACAGTCCTCACGGACGCCGGTCGGCACCGAGGACGGCATCAAGATCGACCTGCCGGACAAGGTGATCACGCTGGCCGAGCCGCACAGCGGCGGGAACATGTGGTACTCCGGCGCCGACCAGGACTGGGCGGACGTCAAGCTGAGCCGCACCGTCACCGTCCCGGACGCCGCCGACGCGAAGTTCTGGATGTGGAACGACTACGTCATCGAGGAGGACTGGGACTACGGCTTCGTCGAGGTCTCCACCGACGGCGGCGCCACCTGGACCGAGCGCAAGGTCTACGACGCCTCCGGCGCGCTGGTCTCCACCGACGACGGCTACGCCGACCCGAACGGGCGGATGGTCGACTTCGGCAACAAGAAGTACGGCCTGACCGGCAGCACCGACGGGTGGCGGCACGACTACGTCGACCTGTCGCCGTACGCCGGGCAGACCGTGCAGGTGCGGCTGCGGTACGCCACCGACGAGGCGTTCGTGGAGCGCGGCTGGTTCGCCGACGACTTCTCGGTGACCGGCGGCGGCGCCACCACCTGGAGCGACGACGTCGAGGGCGGCACGGACGGCTGGACGCAGACCGGTGGCACGTTCACCGACACCAGCGGCGCGGGCTGGCACGTCGACTCGGGCACCCAGGTCAAGTCGCACTACTACCTGGCCGAGTGGCGCAACTTCGACGGCTTCGACAAGGGCCTGAAGTACGCCTACGACACCGTCTACTCGCACGAGGCGTGGAAGGTGGACCGGATCTCCTACAACGCGCCGGGCATGCTGGTCTGGTATCGGGACACCCAGCTCGGCGACGTCAACCACGTCACCGGGCAGATGACCGCGCTGCCCAGCTACGGCGCCAAGGGCGGGCTGCTGATCGTCGACTCGCACAACGACCCGCTGCGGCGCACGGGCGAGGCGGCCGAGAAGGACCCGTCGGTGCTGGACAACCTGCCCAGCCGCCCGCAGTCGTCGAACGCGGCCTTCGGGTTGAAGCCGACGTACCCGTTCAAGGAGTGCCTGGAGGCGGCGGACGAGCCGTACAGCGAGTACTGCACGAAGTTCCGCGCGCAGGCGCCGGTGCGGGCCTTCACCGACGCGAAGGGCTGGTACCCGGGCATCGAGATCCGCGACGGTGCGCCGTACGCGCGGGACAACGACGCCTCGGTGGTGGTCCCGTCGAAGGGCAACCAGCAGTACACGACCCGGGTGGTGAACCCGGACGGCTCTCCGGCGACCGACTGGTACGGCGAGGAGTTGGGCGGCGGCGCGATCGTGCTGGGCACCGGCAACCCGCGGGACGCGGGCGTCGGGTACGGCACCTCGATCGTGATCGTGAAGGCCGCCCGGGACAACGCGTACGCCTCGGTGTTCGTGGTCCCGCCGCGGAGCTGATCGAGCGCGCGAAACCGGAACCGGAATGACCGGAAAATGGGCTGAAGGGACCGGATGAGGTAAGGGTCGGGAGCCGCAGCGCTCCCGACCCTTCCGCATATCCATCAGTGTCGCTGCATTTCGCGGGCCGGACATCCGCCCTGGTCAGCGCCGTGACGACCGGCCGGGGTGTGACGGGGAAAGACGTCGCCAACAAAAAGTTGCTACAAATCGACGCGGGCATCTTCCCACCGGTCCCAGCAGTGTCTATGTTCACCAGGGGTCCCACTTGTGGGACGTTCCACCGGCCCCGTACCCCCGAGGGGCCGGTTCCCTCACACCGGAGGTACCACGTGCGCAAAGTCGCAGTGGGTCTGCTCGGGCTTTCGCTGACCGCGACGGGGCTGATGGCAGGTACGTCCGCCAGCGCCGCGCCGACGCCGAAGCTGCCGACCACCGCCCCGTCGGTGGCCGAGCCTGCGCAGGCTGACCACGACCTGCCCAACCCGCTCGAGGACAAGCGGCGCGCGCTGCGCCAGGAAGGCCTCAGCGAGGTCCTGTCCGGCAGGGCGAAGGCCAAGAAGATCAACGGCAGCACTGTCGTCAAGGTTGGCGAGCAGGCTGCCGAGGGTGCCGCGGCGGGCAGGTCCGCCAAGAGCACCAAGGCCGGCAAGGGTCCGACCAAGGACCAGTACGTCGAGCTCTCCCGCGAGAAGACCGACAAGATCTTCGTCATCCTCGCGGAGTTCGGCGACGAGCGGCACCCGAACTACCCGGACCAGGACACCGACCCGGACACCCCGGGCCCGACCCGGTTCGACGGGCCGCGCGTCAACCAGATCCCGCAGCCCAACCGGGCGGTGGACAACTCCACGGTCTGGCAGCCGGACTACAGCGCCGACCACTATCGGCAGCTCTACTTCGGCACCAACCCCGGTGACGAGTCGCTGAAGCAGTACTACGAGGCCCAGTCCTCGGGTCGGTACAGCGTCGACGGCGAGGTCACCAACTGGGTGAAGGTGAAGTACAACGAGGCTCGCTACGGCCGCTCCGACGGCTACCCGTGCGCCTCGAACGTCTGCACCAACACCTGGGCGCTGGTCCGCGACGCCGCCAACCAGTGGGTCGAGGACCAGAAGGCACAGGGCCGCTCCGACGCGGAGATCACCGCCGACGTCAAGTCGATGGACGAGTGGGACCGTTACGACTTCGACGGCGACGGCAACTTCAACGAGCCGGACGGCTACATCGACCACTTCCAGATCGTCCACGCCGGCGGCGACCAGGCCGACGGTGACCCGATCCAGGGTGAGGACGCCATCTGGAGCCACCGCTGGTACGCGTTCGCCAGCGACCAGGGCAGCACCGGCCCGGAGAACTTCCCGGCCGGCGGCACCCAGATCGGCAACACCGGCGTCTGGATCGGTGACTACACGATCCAGCCGGAGAACGGTGGCCGGAGCGTCTTCTACCACGAGTACGGCCACGACCTCGGTCTGCCGGACGACTACAACGTCACCAGTGGTGGGGACAACAACAACGAGCACTGGACCCTGATGGCCCAGAGCCGGCTCGGCGCCAAGAACGACGGTGGCATCGGCGAGCGCGGTGGCGACCTGGGCGCCTGGAACAAGCTCCAGCTCGGCTGGCTCGACTACGAGACGGTCGTCGCCGGCCAGAAGCGGACCCTGAACCTCGGGCCGCAGGAGTACAACTCGGCCAAGGCGCAGGCCGCCGTGGTCGTGCTGCCGAAGCGGGAGTACACGTTCCAGAACGGCGCGCCGTTCGAGGGTACTAAGCAGTACTTCTCGGGCAACGCGGACGACCTGAACACCACGATGACGCGGACCATCGACCTCACCGGGAAGACCACCGCCGCGCTGTCGATGAAGGGTCGCTACAACATCGAAGAGGACTACGACTACCTCTTCTTCGAGGCCTCCACCGACGGTGGCCAGACCTGGGGCACGCTCCCGGGTACGGCCAACGGCAAGGCGCTCAAGGAGATCTCGCCCGGGCGCTTCGCCCTGGACGGCTCCAGCAACGACGAGTGGGTCGACGTCAACATCCCGATGGACGCGGTCGCCGGCCAGGTCGTGCAGTTCCGGCTCCGCTACCAGACGGACGGTGGCGTCTCCTCCGGTGGTTTCTACGGTGACGCCATCACCGTGACCGCCGACGGGCAGACGCTGCTCAGCGACGGCGCCGAGGCGGGTGCGGGCGACTGGGCCCTCACCGGCTGGAGCATCGTCGAGGAGACCTACACCCGTGCGTTCGACAACTACTACATCGCCGGCAACCGGTCGTACGTCTCGTACGACAAGTACCTCAAGACCGGCCCGTACTACTTCGGCTACGCGAACACCCGCCCGGACTACGTGGACCACTACGCGTACCAGGAGGGTCTGCTGATCTCCTACTGGAACCTCCGGTGGGCGGACAACGACACGTTCGCGCACCCGGGCGAGGGTCGTAACATGATCATCGACGCTCACCCGCGGCCGCTGTACAACCTGACCGGTAACCCCTGGCGGGCCCGCGTCCAGGTCTACGACGCGCCGTTCAGCCTGAAGAAGGCGGACTCGTTCACGCTGCACATCAACAGCCAGCCGCAGTACGTCCGCGGTCAGGCCGCGCAGCCGCTGTTCAACGACACCAAGCAGTACTGGTACCCGGAGCTGCCGAACCACGGCGTCAAGGTTCCGGCCACCGGCACCAAGATCAAGGTCTTGGAGCAGAACGGCACCTCGATGAAGATCCGCATCTCCTGATCCGCTGATCGAGGCAACACCACCGGCGAGGCCCGGGCAGGTCACCTGCCCGGGCCTCGCCCGTTGTGCGCCGGATGGGAACCGTGACGGCCCGCGGCGCGTCCCAGTCAGGTGACCACCACCCTCGACCGCCGCCTGGCCGCGGTCCTCTCGTTGCCCCTGGCCCTGGCCCTGGCCCTGGCCGGCTGCGCCGACCGGCAGGAAGGAGCAGACGTGCCCGCGTCCGAGCGTCCCGCCGAGCCCACCGGGTCCGCCGCGTCCACCCCCGAACCGTCGCCGACGCCACCCACCCCGGCGGCGCCGACCCCGGCCGCCTCCTCCGGCCGGCCCCCGCTCTCCACCACGGACCTGCCGACGCTCCGGCCGCCGACCGGGCCGCCACGGCACCCGACCGACCAGTTGAAGCCCAACGTCCTCGCCGGGCGGATCAGCCACGGCGGTGACGGCCCCTGCTACACGCTGGTCACCGACGACGGCCGGGAGCACGCGCTGTACGGCCGGGACAAGGGCACCTGGCCCGCCGGCACCTGGGTCCGGGTCACCGTCGGCCCGGCGCCGGCTGGCGTCGAATGCGGCTCGGCCCGACCGGTCGGCCTGCTGCGCATCGAACGGGTGGCCTGACCGGCGCTCCGGCCGTCCCGGAGAAACCCCTGATCCTGCGCACCTGCGGGGCCGGCGAGCGACCGCCGGCCCTAGGCTGTGCCTCATGACCGACCAGCGCGGCGGGCCCGCCGACGAGTCCTGCGTCCTGCCCGAGGGGCCGTGGACGCACCGGTTCGTCGGTGCCAACGGCAGCCGGTTCCACGTCGTCGAGGCGGGCACCGGCCCGATGGTGCTCTTCCTGCACGGCTTCCCGGAATACTGGTACGCCTGGCACGAGATGCTGCCCGCGGTCGCCGACGCCGGTTTCCGCGCGGTCGCCGTCGACCTGCGCGGTTACGGCGCGAGCGACAAGCCACCCCGGGGGTACGACGGCTACACCCTCGCCGCCGACGTGGCCGGCCTGATCCGGGCGCTCGGTGAGCGTTCGGCGACGGTGGTCGGCACCGGCGCGGGCGGCCTTATCGGCTGGACCGCCGCCTCGTTCCACAGCACGCTGGTCCGGCGGCTCGTCGTGCTCGGCGCACCGCATCCGCTCCGGCTGCGTGCCGCCATCGTCGCCGACCCGCGCGGCCAGTTCGCGTCGGCCACCGCGACGCTCAAGTTCCAGCTTCCCCGCTACGAGCACGTGCTGACCCGCGACGGCGCCGCCGAGGTCGAGGAGATGCTGCGCCGCTGGGGCGGGCCGCGCTGGGTGACCGGGCCCGACTTCGCCGACTACGCCAGGTGTTGCCGGGTGGCGATGCAGATCCCGCAGGCCGCGTTCTGCGCGCTGGAGGGCTACCGGTGGGCGTTCCGATCGGCGCTGCGGCTGCACGGCTACCGGTTCGTGAAGCTGATGCAGAAGCCGCTGGTCACCCCGACGCTGCAACTGCACGGCGCGCTCGACGAGGCGTCACTGCCGCGCACCGCCCAGGGCTCCGGCCGCTACGTCAGCGCGCCCTACGAGTGGCGGCTGCTCGACGACGTCGGCCACTTCCCGCACGTGGAAGCCCGGGAACTGGTGCTCGGCGAGATCCTGCGGTGGGCGAAGTCCTGACTCAGACCCGCTGCTCGCCCAGCCCGGCCACCTCGGTGGCGGGCGCCCAGCCCTGATAGACGCCGAAGTCGAACGCCTCCAACCCCATCGCCTCCGCCACCGGCCAGCGCCCACCGGTGTATTCCACCCGCAACCAGCCCTCGTGCTCGGCCAGCACGATGAACGGCTGGCCCTGCCAGGTGCAGGTGGTCCGCACGTACGCCAGGTCGTCGACCTCGGCCGCCGGCACCACCCGGACGTGCCGCCCGGGGCGCACCTCGGTGAAACCCTCGCCCGGCTCCGGTTGGTAGAGGCGGACGTCGTCGCCGTCCGGGCTGGCCTGGTATTCCCGGCCGTGCCAGCGGGCCACGTAGCCGTCGCGGGTCACGTCTCGGCCTCTTTCCGCCAGAGCAGCGCGTCGCTGTCCAGCACCGCGACCAGCCGGGCGTCGCCGTCGGCACCGACCCGCCACAGCTCGGCGCCGTGCGGCAGCCGGGCGCTGTCCACCTTGAACTCGGCGACCACGTCGCTGCTCTCGCCCGGCGCGAAGCCGTTGCCGCGGAACGGGGGCCGCTCGATCACCCAGCCCTCCATCGCGCGCATCGCGGCCTCGTTCTGCCCGCCGTACGGGATCCGGTAGAGGCTCGGCCGGTGGGCCGGCCAGCGCAGCAGGTAGAGCTCCTCGTCGTCGCGGGAAAACGGGGAACCGGGGTGGCCGAGGCCGAGGGCGTCGTACAGCTCCGCCGGGGTACGCAGGTGGGCCAGCTCACCGGCCCGGTGCACGAAGCCGGATACCCGGTCGTAGCCCCGCTCCAGATAGTAGGAGAGCTGGCTCGCCGCGATCGCCTTCTGCATCGTCACCGGCCGGTTCGGTTGCGCCGCCGGCGCGTCCGTCCGGGGCCGGGCCGACGGTGCCGGCGCGGTGGCCGCCGGCTCCGGCTCGGTCTCCGGGTCGTCGCCGAGCCCCACCTCGGCGGCCCAGTTGGCGAGCGCGAGAACCTGCTCCCCCGGGTAGGCCGCCCCGACCGGGCTGCCCGGGTTGACCAGGAACGACCAGTTTTCGTCCGGCCAGCGCCGGACGAGCTGGACGAACTTGACCCGGATCGTGTCGACGGGGCCCTCGGCGTGCTCGGCGAGCCGCTCCGGTGAGGTGTAGACCGCCACGAATCGCACCCCGTCCACCGTCTCGGTGCGCCAGGAGAAACCCGGGTCCCCGGGGCGGCTGCCCGCCGCCGAGTCGAACGCGACCGGCAGCAGCACCCGGGCCAGCAGCAGCGTGGTGAGGAAGCCGTCCGTGTTCCCGCTGCCCGCCGCGGCCAGCAGTTCCTCCTCCACCTCGTTCGCCGGCTCGAAGTCCGGCTCACCCGCCGGGGCCGCCGAGCCGGCGGGCGCCGACGCCCGCTCCGGCCCGGCCGGGGCTTCCGCCGGTGCCAGGTCGAACAACGCCGTCGTCGACTCGTCCGAGGGTGCCGGCGCGAACAACGCCGTCGTCTGCTCGGCCGGCGTCACCGGCTCGAACAGCGACACGGTCGGTTCGGCCCGGGCCGGGGACTCGGTGGTCGACTCGTCCGCGGACGTCGGCCCGAACAAGGCCACGGTCGGCTCGGCCGGGGCCACCGGCTCCACGGCCGGCTCCATGGCGGAACGCGGCTCGAACAGCGACGAGGCCGGGGTAGCCGCCGGGGACGGCTCGTCCGGCGTCGGCGAGGTGACCGGCTCGAACAGCGACACCGCCGGCGGCCCGTCGAACGCGGCCGGTCGGTTGAGTCGCACCGTGACGTCGTCCGACCCGTCCGCCGGCGTGGCCGTCCCCTCGGCCGGCGCGGCCAGGTCGGCAAGCGGCTCGGTGGAGCCCGCCGACGGTGCCCGCTCGTCGACGGCCGGGCCGGCGGCGTACTCGTCGGTGCCCGGCGGCGACCAGGCCGGCGCGGGATCGGTCAGGACGCGGGCCTCGATGACGGTGCCCTCGATGACGATCGGGGTGAAGTCGCGACGCGACGGCGCGGGCGGGGCGGACACCGGCTCGGCGATCGACGGCACCTCCTCCGCCTCCACCGGCTGGTCGAGGGCGCGCCGGCCCAGGTCGTCGCGCTCCGTGGCAGTCGGGGCCCACCCGTCCGGTGCGGGCACGGCCGGGCCGGCGTGCCGGCGGGGCAGCGTCCGGCTGGCGTCCTCGGGCGGGCGGGCCGGCTGGAACGGCGTGGCCTCCCCGGTCGGCTGGGCAGGTGGTGCCGGCTGCTCCGGCCCCACCCCGAACGCCCGGGTCGGGTCCTCGCGCACCGGCTCGTTGAGGGGCCGGCGCCGTGGGAACGGCTGACCGCCGGCGAACCGGGACGGCGGGGTGGCCCGCTCGGCGGAGCGTCGCGGCGCGTCCAGCGGTGAGGACCGCCGGGGCGCCCGCCCGGAGGTGGGTTCGAAGAAGGACCGGGCCGGCGGTGGCGGCGGGACCACAGGTGTCTCGGCGGCCGGCGCGGCTCGACCGGCGGCGAACGGATCCGCCTCGTCGGGGCGGGGCCGCAGATCGGTGAGCCAGCCGTCGAGCGCGTCGGGGGCGGGTCCGTCGTCGGGCGCGACACGTCCCCGCTCGCCGGCCGCCGGCGCCGGGCGGCGGGGCGCTGTGGTCGGGACGCGACGGCCCAGCACGGGGACGATCCGCTTCGGCACGGTCGCCGGCTGGTCGGGCTCCGCCACCGGGCCACCCCGGCGCGGCGGAACCGGGGGCGGAGGCGGGGCGGCAGCGGGAACCGGGACGGTCGGATCGGCGTGGGCGGATCCGGTGACGCCATTGCGGACGGCGCTCTGCACCCGTTCCAGGCGGGCCCGGGCGCCCATGGTCCGGCCGGGCAGCCGGACGTCGCCCAGGGCGAGCTGCGTGACGTACCAGGCGGGGAGGTAGCCCTCGACCGGCAGGCCCGGGTTGACCGCCAACCACCAGTCCTGGTTGGGCCAGCCGGCGGCCAGGTCCACAAACGGCAGGCGGCGCGTGGCACCGGCGTTCTCGCCCAGGCTGGCGCGCAGCGCGGCGACGGAGGTGAACGCCAGCACGTGCGTCCGTCCCCCGGAGGTCCAGGTGCCCCAGCCCGCGGCCGAGCCGGCGGCGACCGGCAGCACCAGATCGACGCGGGTCAGAACGCGGAAGTATTGTTGCTGGTCCTGCGCGTGCAGCGCGTCCCGCATCGCCACCTCGGCCTCGGTGGCCGGCTCCCATCCGGTCACGGCCACCTCTCCTTCCGTGAACAGGCCACAGGCATCGCCTACAACCTACAAGGTGGCAACAAGATCACAATGCCTGGCCATCGACGGTCGGCCGTGCCGTCGGCGAGGCGTTAACATCCCGTTCCGGAGTTGCCACATTACGGAGGTCGTCGATGGCTCGGCCACTCGCGCGCCCGGCGCTGGCCGCTCTGGCCACCCTCCTCGTCACCGGCCTGCCGGCCGCCCCGGCGACGGCCCGCGCGCCGTCCGGCTGCGCCGCGCCGCCCGCGCCGGCCCGTCCGGTGGCCGAGCAGCCGTGGCCCCAGCAACGGTACGCGCCGGACCGGCTCGCACCGCTCGCGACCGGCGCCGGTGTGGTGGTGGCCGTCGTCGACTCGGGGGTGGACCGGTCCCATCCACAACTCGCCGGCCGGGTGCTCCCGGGCGCGGACTTCCTCGACCCGGGCGGGGACGGCACCCGGGACTGTGCCGGGCACGGCACGGGCGTGGCGAGCCTCATCGCCGCGGCGCCGCGACCGGGCGTCGCGTTCCGCGGGCTCGCGCCGGGAGCGCGCATCCTGCCGGTACGGGTGAGCGAGCAGCAGGTGGTGGACGGGCGGGAGTCGGGGCGCACGGTCGACGCGGCCGGATTCGCCCGGGCCGTCCGCTGGGCCGTGGACCACGACGCGGACGTGCTCAACCTTTCGGTCGTGCTCTACACGGACGATCCGGCGGTGCGCGCCGCGGTGGCCTACGCGGTGCGGCGGGACGTGGTGGTGGTGGCCGCCGCCGGCAACCTGCACGACAACGGTGATCCCCGGCCCTACCCGGCGGCGTACGACGGGGTGCTCGGGGTGGGCGCGATCGGGCCGGACGGGGTGCGTGCCGCCTTCTCCCAGACCGGCGCGTACGTCGACCTCGTCGCGCCGGGCGGCGAGGTGCTGATGGCGGCGCCCCGGCAGGGCCATCACCGGGCGGAGGGGACCAGCTATGCCACGCCCTTCGTGGCCGCCACCGCGGCGTTGCTGCGGGAGTATCGCCCGGAGCTGGACGCGGCCGAGGTCGCCGCGCGGATCGTGGCCGGGACCGACCCGGCGCCGGGTCGGGGCGAGGGCTACGGCGCGGGGGTGCTGAACCCGTACCGTGCGGTGACCGAGTCGCCCGGCGGCGTGGACGCCCGACCCCGGGTCGAGGCGGCGCTCCCGGCGAACCGGCCGGACCCGGCCGCGCGGGCCCGCGAGTCCCGCCGGGCGGCGGACCGACGCCGGGCGCTGCTGTTGTCCGGGGCGACCGGCGGCGTGGCGGTGCTCGTGGCGCTGTTGGCCGTGGTGCTGCCCCGGGGGGCGCGTCGCCGCTGGCTTCCGGCCGGCCCGACCTGACCGGCGGAGGCGGCCCGGGTGGGGCACCCGGGCCGCGCCCGGCTCAGTGGAACAGGTTGGCGTTGCGCTTCTCGGTGTCGAGGTAGTCGGCCGCGGAGTCCTCCACGGCGAGCTTGATGTCACGCAGCATCGCCTGCATGTCCTGCGAGGCGGCCCGCCACCGGGACTGCCGCTGCTCGTACGCCTCGCGCGCCTCACCGGTCCAGTTGGCCACCAGCGGCGCGGCGTCGCGTTCGAGCTGCCCGAGCTGGCTTTCGAGAGTGGTCAGCGCCCGTTGGATGTCCGCGCCGGCCTGATGCAGGGCGGCGAAGTTGACGACCAGCACACCGTGTTCCATGGGTTCGATCCCTTCCGATGCTCTAGAGCGGCAGCTGGATGCCGCGGTTGGTGCCCGCCACCCGGCCGGCGGCCTCGGTGTCGGAGACGTCGTAGTGCCGGCCGGCGCTGCGGATCGCGCTGGCGGTCTCGCGCAGCGCCCGTTGCAGGGCCGCCTGGTCTTGCGCCCACTGCTGCTTGACCTGCGTGAACGAGCGCCCACCGGCGCCCCGCCAGGCTTGTTGCAGCACCTCCAGCTCGGCCATCAGGCCGCTCAGCATGGTTTGCAGCGACTGGTCGACCTGCTCGAACTTCGCGGCGGTCTGCTGCATCACCGCGGCTTCTGCCTGGGTCTGGGACATCCGGGACGCCACCTCGTCTCCTCGGTCGTGGCTGGTCACCGACGTGACCACCGTGGACTCGTCGACGCGGCGCTCGCGGCCGCCGGAGGGGGAGGGAGACGGCGGGCGCACGCGCGACGATTTTCGTCGCTGACGGTAGCCGTCCGAGTGCGGTTCTGCTACCCCCCGCGTCTCCCCTGTGGACAGCGGTGCCACTACGATGAGCCACGGCGGTGTCACCGGCAGGCCGGCGAGGAGGTGCGGTGAGCGCGACCACTACCGACCGGTCCACCGCCGGGCGCTCTCCACTTCCACAGTGGAGGGCGCGGCCGACCGTCGGGGTGCGCGCCGGCCAGGTGGTGACGACACAGGTCGCGGGCGCCGTGCTGGTGGCCGCCGCGGGGCGTGGCGTGGCGCCCACCGCCGTCGCGCTGCTGACCGCGACGCTGCTGCTGCCGGCCGCATGGGTCCGGTTCCGGGGCCGGTGGTTGCACGAGTGGCTCACCGTCGCCGCGGCGTACCTGACCCGCCGTCGCGCCCTGCTCCCGGCGGCCGATCCGGCGGCGTTGCTGGAGCTGGTCGGGCCGGGTGCCGTGGTGCACGCCGCGGAGTTGGCCGGCGGTCCGGCCGCCGTGCTGCACGACCCGGCCGGGCTGACCGCGTTGCTGGAGCTGGGCGATCCGGACGACCTGCTCGGTGACCGGCCGCACGCGCTGCCGGCTCCGCTCGAGCTGCTTGCGCCGGCGGGCCCGGAGAGCCCCCCGGTCCGGCTCCAACTGATCTTCTCGGCGTCCCCCGCGCCCGCGCCGGCCGTCGCCGCCGGTCCGGCCGGCACGTCCTACCGCCAGCTCACCGACGGCCGGGTGGCCGGGCGTGCCCGGGTGGTGCTCGCGGTCCGGGTGGTGCGGGCCGAGGGCTGGCCGGACGAGGATCTGCTGCGGGCGCTCTCCGGCACGGTCCGGCGGATCGTCCGCCGGCTCGGTCCGCTCACCGGCCGACCGTTGGGCGTCCCGGCGGCGCTGCGGGTGATCGGCGAACTGGCCCACCACGACGCCGGCGCGCCGGTCCGGGAGACCTGGCCGCGGCTCAGCGTGGGCGGGTTGCCGCAGGCCACCTGGCGGCTGCGCCGGTGGCCGGACGGGCGGGGCGAGGCCGCCCGCTCCGTGGTGCCCCGGCTGCTGGCGGTGCCGGCCACCACCACCACTGTCGCCCTCTGCGTCGGCCCCCGCCCCGACTCGGGGCCGGTTCCGGCCGAGCTGACCGTCCGGGTGGCCGCCGGGGGCGCGGCGGAACTGGCGGCGGCCGAGCGGGCGCTGGGCCGGGTGGCCGCCGCCGTGGGCGCGGAGCTGCGCCGCCTCGACGGCGAGCAGCTGACCGGGCTCGCCGCCACCCTGCCGCTGGCGGTGACCGGTGCGGGCGCGCCGCCGGCCGGCACGCCGCCGGCCGCGCCGGACCTGCCGGTCGGTGGGGCCGGCCTGATGGTGGGCGCGAACCGGCGCGGCGGCCCGCTCACGCTCCGGCTGTTCCGGCCGGCGACGACCCGGGTGCTGCTGGTCGGCGGCGTGCCGGCCGCGCAACTGATCGTCCTGCGGGCGCTCGCGCTCGGCGCGCGGGTGGCGGTGCAGACCGCCCGGCCGCGGGCCTGGGAGGCGTTCGCGCGCGGGGTCGGGGCACCGCTGCCGTTGCTTGCGCCGGGGCGGCCGGCCGGCGGTCCGCCCGGGTCGCCGGTGCAGCCGCTGCTGCTGGTGGTCGACGCCGGTCCGGTGCCGCCGGAGGTCGGTCCGGCGGCGGCCTGGCAGTCCGTGCTGGTGGTTCGCGACGAGCTGACACCGGCCGACGCGCCCGCGCTGGCCCGGGCCGATCTGGCCGTCCTGCAACCGCTCGATCCGGCCGAGGCCGCGCTGGCCGGCACGGCGCTCGGTCTCGGCCCCTCGGCCGACTGGCTCACCCGGATCCGCGACGACATGGTGGCGGTGGTCAACCGCCGGGCACTGCGGTGGGCGCTGCTCTCGCCAACCCCGGTGGAGTCGCATCTGGTCGGTCGCCCGGCCCGACACTGAGCCGGCAGGGTTCCGTCGGTGGAGGCGGCGTGGCACGATCCCGGCCATGGGTTTTCTGAAGGGTCTTCTGATCCGGGTGGCCACGACGGCGGTGGCCTTCTGGCTCGCCACGTTGCTCATCCCGGGCATCTCGCTCGACTCCGAGTCGGCCACCGAGACGGTGACCACGCTGGTACTCGTCGCGGTGATCTTCGGCGTGGTGAACGCCGTGCTCCAGCCGGTCATCAAGACCGTGGGCTGCGGCTTCTACCTGCTCACGCTCGGCCTCATCGCGCTCGTGGTCAACGGCCTGCTCTTCCTGCTCACCAGTTGGATCGCCGGTGAGGCCGGGTTGCCCTTCCACGTGGACGGCTTCTGGCCGGCGGCGGTGCTGGGCGCGCTCTTCGTCGGCATCGTGACCTGGATCCTCGGCGCCGTCCTGGACCGCGACTGACCGGTCCCGGCCGGTCGCCGCCCGTCCGGCGACCGGCCGGGTCCAGCAAGCGGGAAACCAGCAGGTGTACGCCCCGGGCACCGCACTACCCTCGACCGGGTGTTCACCCTGACCCGCACCGACGGCTACCGGCTCAGCACCGACCCGGACCGCCTCGATCTCGACCGGGTGCACACCTGGCTCACCACCGACGCCTACTGGGCGCTCGGGCGGGACCGGGCGACGGTCGGCCGCGCCTTCGCCGGCTCGATCGGCTTCGGCGTCTACCGGCCGGGCGACGGCCGGCAGGTTGCGGTGGCCCGGGTGGTGACCGACCGGGCCACGTTCGCCTGGCTGTGCGACGTCTACGTGGACCGGGCCGAGCGGGGTCGCGGGCTGGGCTCGTGGCTGGCCGGCGGCGTCCGCGACCACCTGGCCGAGCTGGGCGTACGCCGGATCCTGCTGGCCACGCGCGACGCGCACGGGGTGTACGCGAAGCTCGGCTTCCAGCCGGTGGCGGCGGATCGGTACATGGAGCTGGACCAGCGCGTGACGCCGGTCACCGGAAAGGACCAATAGCCGGCTTCGCCACTTACGGTGGAGCAGTGAACCAGCTCCGCCTCGGCTACCTCTACGGCATCGGCGCGTACCTGCTCTGGGGTTTCTTCCCGATCTACCTGAAGCTGCTCCGGCCCGCCGGGCCGGTGGAGATCCTCGCGCACCGGATCGTCTGGTCGGTGGCGTTCGTGGCGCTGCTGCTGGCCGCGATGCGGCACGTCGGTTTCCTGCGGACCCTGGCCCGACGGCCCCGGGCGCTGGCCGGCATCGCGTTCGCCGCCGTGCTGATCGCGGTCAACTGGGGCACCTACATCTACGGCGTGAACTCCGACCGGGTGGTGGAGACCGCGCTCGGCTACTTCATCAACCCGCTGGTGTCGGTGCTGTTCGGCGTCGTCGCGCTGCGGGAGCGGCTGCGCCCGGCGCAGTGGGCGGCGCTCGGCGTCGGGGGGCTCGCGGTGGCCGTGCTCACCGTCGACTACGGGCGGTTGCCCTGGCTGGCGCTGACGCTCGCGTTCAGCTTCGCCGGCTACGGCCTGGTCAAGAAGCGGCTCGGCCTGCCGGCCGCCGAGGGGCTCTTCGTCGAGTCGGCGGTGCTGGCGCTGCCCGCCCTGGCCTACCTGGGCTGGCTGTCGGCGCGTGGCGGTCTGGCGTTCGGGCACGTCTCCGCCGGGCACACCGCGCTGCTGGTGCTGGCCGGCGCGGCCACCGCGATCCCGCTGCTGTTCTTCGCCGGCGCGGCGAACCGGCTCCCGCTGTCCGCCCTCGGCATGCTGCAGTACCTCGCCCCGATCCTCCAACTCGGCTGCGGGGTGCTGCTGTTCCACGAGCCGATGCCACCGGCCCGGCTGGCCGGTTTCGCCCTGGTCTGGCTGGCCCTAGCGGTCTTCACCGTCGACGCCCTCCCCCGCCCCCGCCCGCGCCTCCCCACCCCCCTCCCGCGCTGATTCACGGAAAGAGTGGGTGTGCGGCGCGAAATGGCCACTCTTTCCGTGAATCAGCGCGCGCCGAGGGGGTGAGGGGTGGGGGGTGGGTGGGGTTAGCGGAGGTCGTAGGTGAGGAGGGGGGTGTCGGGGGCGCGCAGGAGTTCCAGGCGGACCAGTTCGCCGCGGGTGAAGCGGGTGACGCCGGCGAAGCGCAGGTCGTCGCCGGGGGCGGCCAGCCAGGAGCCGATCTGCTCGGTCGCGCCGTCCGGGCCGTGCGCCACCAGCCGGAACGTGTACGCCTCGCGGTGCCCGGCCCGCCGGTCGTAGCCGCAGTGCATGGTGACCTCGGTGCCCCACGGTGTCTCGGTCAGCCCCACCTCGGCGTGCACCGGGGCGGTGCCGGCGACCGGCCGCATGGAGGTGAGCGCCACCGGGCGGGTGGCCGGCTCGGCCGGCGGCCGGACCACGGCCACCCCGACGCCGGCCAGCACCGCGAGCGCGGCGGCGGCCAGCGCGGTCACCGCGTACCGCCGTCGGGAGCGCGACCGGTCCCGGCGCCGCCGCTCCCGTGCCGCGTCGAGCAGCGCGGGCACCCGGGAGGACTCCGGCCCCACCTCCAGGAACTGTTCCAGCCCGGCCGGGTCGAGCCGGCCCAGCAGGCCGGGCAGCACGGCGATCTCGGCCACCGCCTCCCGGCACTGCGCGCAGCCGGCCAGGTGGCGCTCGTAGGCGACCCGCTCGGCCGGGGCAAGGGCACCCAGCACGTAGGCCCCGTCGTCGTGCGCGAACTCGCAGCGGGTCATCCGGTCACCCCCATCTCGGCCAGCACCAACCGCAGCGAGCGCAGCGCGTAGTGGGTGCGCGACTTCACCGTGCCCGGCGGCACGCCCAACCGGGCCGCCGCCTCCGCCACCGACCGCCCCTGATAGAAGCACTCGACCAGCACCTCCCGGTGGGTCGGGCTCAGCCGGTTGAGCGCCTCGGCCACCGTCCACGCCTCCACCGCGCGCTCCGTCTCGTCGACCGTCTCGGCGGTTTCGGGCAGTTCGTCGGTGTAGACCTCGCCGACCCGGGCCGAGCGGCGACGCCACGCGTCGATGGCCAGGTTCCGGGCGGTGGTGAAGAGCCAGGCGCGGACCGAGCCACGGCGCGGATCCAGTGACTCCGGATGCCGCCAGGCCCGCAGCAGCGTCTCCTGGACCAGGTCCTCGGCCCGCGGCCGATCGCCGTTGACCAGCCTCAGGGCATGCGCGAACAGCGCGTCGGCGTGCTCGTCGTGCAGCGCGCGCAGCAGTTGGGCGTCGTGGTCACTGATGGCGGTACCTCGCTTCCGGCGGCGGGGAGACCGGCGATGCGTCCGCCCTTCCATACGTGCGGTGACGCCGGACGGTTCAGCCGCAGGTCAAGCCGAAGCTGTTCACGCCCGGTTCACATTCGGGCCGACCGCCGCTCACCGCATCCTGGCAGCGTCCGGCAGGTACGCGCCCGGGCCGACCGTCCGGGCGCGCCTTTCGACGTCCGATCAGGAGGCTCCACCTCATGAGCGACCGTCCTCGCCTGCTTCCGCTGCTGACTGGCACCCGCCACGGCAGCCGCGACGCGATGACCTGTCTTTACCGGTGCGGTAACGCGTGCGACCACCCGGTGCCCAACTCCTCCGACAACCCGTACTTCGGCGACCTGGTCGACGCCGAGGTCTCCCGGCGCGGCGTGGTCCGGGCGGGCGCGGTCGGCGCGCTCGTGCTCGGTTTCGGCGGTGCCGCCGCCGGCGCGCTCGCCGGCGGCGCACCCGCCGCCGCGGCGCCGGCGACCCCGACCGCCCCGGGCGCGGACGAGGCCGCCGCCGCGTTCGGCCGCCCGGGCAGCGGGGCGCTGACCTTCAAGCCGATCCCGCCGAACAAGCTGGACACGCTCGTCGTGCCGAACGGGTACGACCACGCCGTCGTCATCAAGTGGGGCGACGAGGTCGTCCCCGGCGCGCCCGCGTTCCACATCGGCCACCAGAGCGCCGCCGCCCAGGCCAAGCAGTTCGGCTACAACAACGACTTCGTCGGCGTGCTGCCGATCGACCGCAGGCGCGCGCTGCTCGTGGTCAACCACGAGTACACCAACGAGGACCTGATGTTCCCCGGCTTCACCGGCCAGGACGCGCTGACCGTGGAGCAGGTGCGGGTGGCGATGGCCGCGCACGGCATGTCCGTGGTGGAACTGGAGCGGGTGGAGAACTCCGGGCAGTGGCGGCCGGTACGGCGCGGCCGGCGGGAGTACAACCGCCGGGTCACCGCGTTGGCCACGAAGTTCGAGCTGACCGGCCCGGCCGCCGGCTCGGCCTGGCTGCGCACCGCAGCGGACCCGAAGGGCCGGACGGTGATCGGCACGCTGAACAACTGCGCGGGCGGCGTCACCCCGTGGGGCACGGTGCTCTCCGGCGAGGAGAACTTCAACCAGTACTTCGTCGGGGGCGACGGCGCGCCGCAGGAGCTGAAGCCGAAGCTGGCCCGCTACGGCATCCCCACCGACGTGCGCTACCCGAGCGGCAGCCGCAAGTGGGACCGGGCCGACGAGCGCTTCGACCTGGCCAAGCACCCCAACGAGGCGCACCGGTTCGGCTGGGTCGTCGAGATCGACCCGTTCGACCCGGAGTCCCGGCCGCGCAAGCACACCGCGCTGGGCCGGGTGAAGCACGAGGGCGCGAACGTCATCGTGGCCCGCGGCGGGCACGTGGTCGCGTACATGGGCGACGACGAGCGGTTCGACTACCTCTACAAGTTCGTCTCGGACAAGAAGTTCATGCCGGGCAACTCCTGGGTGGCCCGCAAGCACAACCTGACGCTGCTGGAGTCCGGCACGCTGTACGTCGCGAAGATCGAGGGCGACAGCCCGGCCGGCGAGATCGACGGCAGCGGCACGCTCCCCAGCGACGGCGCGTTCGACGGCCGGGGCCGCTGGATCAAGCTGGTCAGTGGCAGGAAGTCGTTCGTCGACGGGATGACCGCGGAGGACGTGCTCATCTTCACCCGGCTGGCCGGCGACAAGGTCGGCGCGACCAAGATGGACCGTCCGGAGGACGTCGAGCCGAGCCTGCTCACCGGCAAGGTCTACGTGGCCCTGACCAACAACTCCGACCGGGGCAAGGAGGGCAAGGCGCCCGCCGACGAGGCCAACCCGCGCAACCTCAACAAGCACGGGCAGATCCTGGAGCTGGTCGAGGACCGGGGCGACAACACGGCGGAGACCTTCGCCTGGTCGCTGCCGATCGTCTGCGGTGACCCGGCCGACGCCGCCACCTATTTCGCCGGCTACGACAAGACCAAGGTGTCCCCGATCTCCTGCCCGGACAACGTCGCGTTCGACGCCACCGGGAACCTCTGGATCTCGACCGACGGCAACGCGCTGGGCAGCAACGACGGGCTCTTCGCCACCGCCGTCGAGGGTCCGGAGCGCGGCCACCTGAAGCAGTTCCTCACCGTGCCGCTCGGTGCGGAGACCTGCGGGCCGTTCATCACCAAGGACAACCGGTCGGTGTTCGTGGCCGTGCAGCACCCGGGTGAGATCTCCGGCGCGTCGGTGGAGAACCCCGCCTCCACCTGGCCGGACGGCGACTTCGCGAAGCCCGGCGTGGTCGTCACCTGGCGCCTGGACGGCGGCGCGGTCGGTAGCTGAGCCATCCCCGGGGCGGTCCGGCGCTGGACCGCCCGCTGGAGGGCCATCACCCGAGCCGGGGTGGTGGCCCTCCTAGTTCTCGCTGGCGATCCCGTCGGCGATCGCCCGGGCGGTGGTCAGCAGCTTCGCCCGGACCACCCGCGCGGAGGTCATCATCTCGCTGGCCGGCAACGCGCAGGCCAGCACCACCCGCCGCTCGATGTCCTTGTCCGGCGCGACGAGCACCGCCGCGCACGCCACGCCCTGCCGGAACTGTCCCAGCTCCAACTGCATGCCGCGCCGGTCACCGGCGGCCAGGTCGGCCTCGAACGCCTCGACCGTGGTCAGGGTGGCGGTGGTGAACGGGCGCATGCCGTATTCGCGCAGGTAGCGGAAGCGTTGCTCGGCGGTGAGCGTGGCGAGCAGGCCCTTGCCGAGCGCGGTGGCGTGCGCACCCTCGTCGAAGCCCGGGACCAGCTCCTCCAGGTAGGGCGAGCGCGGGCCCTCGGCGCACGCGGTCACCGCCACCTGCCCGCCGACGAAGCGGCCGAGGTAGTGGCTCCAACCGGTGTCGGCAGCGGCCCGGCGCAGTGCCTCGCCGACCGGGGGCGGCCCCCGGAACGCGGTGACCAACTCGCGGTAGCGGTCGGCGATCTCCAGCCCGACGATGTAGGTCCCGTCCTCACGACGGATCACGTAGCCCTCGTAGGCCAACGTGCGTACCAGGTGGTAGGTGGTGGCGACGGTCAACTCGCAGCGGCGGGCGATCTGCTTCACGGTGAGGCCCCTCGGCGCACGGCCGACCGATTCGAGCACTCGAAGCGCGCGGGAAACGCTCCGGATCAGGTCCGAAGGTTCCGCCAGGGGGTCGCGCACAGCCACCTCCGACGCCGGGGACATACACCATATGAAAAAGAGTCCGAGTGCGAAATGCCTGTTCGGGTCGAGGATGCCAGATCACCGGACACAGACCGTGCACCGACAGACACGTTCAGCAGCGGAAACGTGGTCGGCGTAGGTTGGCCGACGATGACCGAAACAATTTCGCGATCGAGCCCACCGGCGACCGGACGGGCCGTCCGGGTCGGCGCCGGCGCCACCATCACCACGATCGCCTGCGTCCTGCCGGTCTTCCTGGTCGGCGGCCTCGCCGTCCAACTCGGCGACGAGTTCGGCTTCAGCCCGACCGGGCTGGGTCTGGCCGTCTCGGTCTACTTCGGGACCAGCGCGCTCGCTTCGGTGCCCTCCGGCGCTCTGGTCGAGCGGTACGGCCCGGCCCCGATCGCCCGGGTGGCCATCGGGCTCTCCGCCGGTTCGCTGCTGGCCGTGGCCGGCCTGGCCCGGTCCTACCCGGTGCTGGTGGCGCTGCTGGCGCTCAGCGCCGCCGCCAACGCCCTCGGTCAACTCGCCAGCAACGCCGCGCTCGCCGAGCACGTGCCCGCCCACCGCCAGGGCCTCTCCTTCGGCGTGAAGCAGGCCGCCATCCCCGTCTCCACGCTGCTGGCCGGCGTGGCGGTGCCGACCGTCGCGTTGACCGCCGGCTGGCGCTGGGCGTTCGTGGCGGCAGCCGGGGCCGCGCTGGCCGCGCTCGCGGCCGTGCCCCGGGCCGGCGGGGACCGGCGGACCCGGTCCGCCTCGACCGGCCGCGGCGGCGGTACGGCCGCGCTCGTGGTGGTCGGGCTGGCCGCGACGCTGGCGGCCGGCGCGGCGAACGCGTTGGCCACGTTCCTGGTCGACTCGTCCGCCGGTCGAGGGCTCCCACCCGCCCTGGCCGGTCTCACCCTGACCCTCGGCAGCGCGGTGTGCGTGCTGGCCCGGGTGGGCGTCGGCTGGCTGGCCGACCGCCGGTCGGGGGGCCACGTCGGCGTCGTCGCCGGGCTGCTGCTGGCGGGCTCGGTGGGGCTGCTCCTGCTCGCGGTGGCCGGTCCCGTGCCGCTTGTCGCGGGCGTGGTGCTCGGCTTCGGGCTCGGCTGGTCCTGGCCGGGGCTGCTCAACTTCGCGGTGGTCCGCCTCCACCCGCAGGCTCCGGCCGCCGCCACCTCGATCACCCAGACCGGCGTGTACGCGGGCGGCTGCCTCGGCCCGCTCGGCCTCGGCGCGCTGGCCGGCGCCGCCGGCTATCCGACGATGTGGCTGACCGCGGCCCTGGCCATGCTCCTGGCCGCGCTGCTCATGCTCCTCGGCGCCCACCGCCTGGCTCGCCCCGCCTGATCCTCGCCCGCCCCGCGCCTTGCGCCCGCCCTGTCCCGCGCTCGATGGGGGGGGGTGCCGAGCCGGACCGCGGCCGAGGCCGGCGGGACGTCAGCTCGTGCGGTCGGCGATGTAGTCGCAGAGGGACTCCAGGGCGCGGCGGGCCGGCCCTCCGGGGAGCGGGGCCAGGCGGGCCCGGGCGTCCTCGGCGTAGCTGCGCACCGTCTCCCGGGCCCGCTTGAGCGCCGGGGACTCACGGAGCAGAGTGAGCGCCTCGGCGTGCAGCGTGTCGTCGGCGAGCGGGCCGGTGGCCAGGATCTCCCGCAGGCGTACGCTGGCCGCGTCCGAGTCGTCGCTGCCGAGCGCGTAGAGCACCGGCAGGGTGGGCACGCCCTCCCGCAGGTCGGTGCCGGGTGTCTTGCCGGACTGCACCGACTCGCTGGCGATGTCCAGCAGGTCGTCGGAGAGCTGGAACGCGACGCCGATGATCTCGCCGTACCCGGCCAGGGCCTCGATGTGTGCGGGGGACGCACCGCCGAACATGCCGCCGAAGCGGGCCGAGGTGGCGATCAGCGAACCGGTCTTCTCGGCGATGACGTGCAGATAGTGTGCGACCGGGTCGGTGTCGCGCGGGCCGACCGTCTCGGCTATCTGGCCGTGCACCAGGCGGGCGAACGTGCGCGCCTGCAACCGCACCGCCTCCGGGCCCAGGTCGGCCGCGACGTCGGCGGCCCGGGCGAAGAGGAAGTCGCCGACCAGGATGGCCACCGAGTTCGCCCAGCGGGAGTTGGCGCTCGGGGCGCCCCGCCGCACGGCCGCCTCGTCCATCACGTCGTCGTGATAGAGCGTCGCCAGGTGGGTGAGCTCCATCACCACCGCCGCGGGCACCACCTGGGCGGTGTCCGGATCGCCGAACTGGGCGCCCAACGCCACCAGCAACGGGCGGAACCGCTTGCCGCCGGCCTCCATCAGGTGCCGGGCCGCCTCGGTGACCAGCGGGTCGGCGCTGGTCACGGTGGCGCGCAACTCCGCCTCGACCCGGTCGAGCACGCCCAGCACGGAGGCTTCGACGCGCGGGTCGGCGAGGTGCAGGCCGAGCGCGCCGAACTGACCTGAACGCTCGCCAGCCGGGTTCACCACGTCTTCAACCATGCCACACCCGTTCGACCTGCTCGGTGAGGGGGATACGGGCCGGGGGCCGGCACGCCACGGCGTGCCGACCCCCGGTGGAACCACAGCTGTCATCGAACGAATTCGGCGGCACCGGTGGTCAGGTCGAGCAGGGGCCCCGGGACCACGCCGAGAACCAGCGTGGCGAGCACACCGATGACCAGGGCCGCCGAGGTGAGCGCCCCCGGCACGGTCACCGTCGGGGTGGCCTCGCCCGGCTCGGAGAGCCACATCATCACCACGACCCGCAGGTACGGGAACGCCAGCACCATGCTGGTCAGCACACCGGCGATCACCAGCCAGGCCTGGTTCGCCTCCAGCGCCGGACCGAAGACCGCGAACTTGCTGGTGAATCCGCTGGTGAGCGGGATGCCGGCGAAGGCCAGCAGGATGAACGTGAAGATCGCCGCGAAGAACGGCGAGCGGCGGCCCAGGCCGGCCCAGCGGGACAGGTGGGTCGCCTCGCCGTCGGCGTCGCGCACGAGCGTCACCACGGCGAACGCGGCGAGCACCGAGAAGCCGTACGCGGCGAGGTAGAACATCGTGCCGGACAGCCCCTCCCGGCTGGGTGCCAGCACACCCACCAGCAGGTAACCGGCGTTCGCGATCGACGAGTATGCCAGGAGCCGCTTGATGTCCGTCTGGGTGACCGCCAGCACCGCGCCGACCAGCATGGTCAGCACCGCCACCACGCCGATCACCGGCGTGAAGTCCCAGGAGGCCCCGGCGAACGCGACGTGGAACACGCGCAGCAGCGCGCCGAACGCGGCGACCTTGGTGCAGGCGGCCATGAAGCCGGTCACCGGCGTCGGCGCGCCCTGGTAGACATCCGGCGTCCAGACGTGGAACGGGGCGGCGGCGGCCTTGAACAGCAGGCCGATGGCGAGCAGCGCCATGCCCGCGAAGAGCAGCACCTGGCTGGACGCGGACTCGCCGACCGCGGCGTGCACGGTGGCGAAGTCGACGCCCGCGGCGCGGCCCGGGATCCCCGCGGTGAAGCCGTAGATCAGGGCGACACCGAACAGGAAGAACGCCGAGGCGTACGCGCCGAGCAGGAAGTATTTCATCGCCGCCTCCTGGCTCAGCAGCCGCCGGCGGCGGGCCAGCGCGCAGAGCAGGTAGAGCGGCAGGGAGAACACCTCGAGCGAGATGAACATGGTCAGCAGGTCGTTCGCCGCCACGAAGATCAGCATGCCGCCGATCGCGAACGTCATCAGCGGATAGACCTCGGTGGTCCCGCCGACGCCCTCGGCCTGCTTCCGGTCCTCCGGCGACTCGGCGGTGACCGCGGCGTGCGCCACGAACGCGCCGCCCCGCTCCACCGTGCGCTCGCCGACGAGCAGCAACGCCATCGCGGCCAGCACCAGGATCGAGCCCTGGAGGAAGAGCGTCGGCCCGTCCACCGCGAGGGCGCCGCCGGCGGTGATCAGCCGGCTCTCGGCCTTCAGGATCACCATGGTGATCGCGGCGAGCACGGCCACCAGAGCGAGCCCGAGCTGCACCGCGTTGCGCAGCCGGCGGGGCACGAACGCCTCGACCAGGACGCCCAGCAGGGCGGCGCCCAGCATGATCAGGATCGGAGCGAGCGCCGCGTAGTCGATCGACGGCAGCTTGAGCTCGGTCATCGGCAGTGCCGCCTTTCGTCCGCGACTGCGGGGCTCACTCGCTCCGCTCGTTCACTCCTCGCGCTCACCGGGCTGCCTCCTGGACGCTCCCGACCTCAGGGGCGGGATCGGACTTGCCGACGTCCTGCATGGTCGCTTGGACGGCGGGGTTGATGACATCGGTGACCGGCTTGGGATAGAAGCCGAGCAGCACGATCAACGCGATCAGCGGCGCCACCACGGCCTTCTCGCGCAGGCTGAGGTCCCGGCGCATGCCCTCGACCTCGGTCAGCGCCGGATTGAGCGTGCCCTGGGTGGTGCGCTGCACCATCCACAGCACGTACGCCGCCGCCAGGATGATGCCGAGCGTGGCGATCACCGCGACCGGCTTGTTGACGGTGAACGTGCCGATCAGCACCAGGAACTCGGAGACGAACGGCGCGGTGCCGGGCAGCGCCAGCGAGGCCAGACCGGCGAAGAAGAGCACACCGGCCAGCACCGGCACCAGCTTGCCCGCGCCGCCGAAGTCGCTGATCAACGCCGAGCCGCGGCGGGCGATCAGCATGCCGACCACCAGGAAGAGCAGGCCGGTGGCGAGCCCGTGGTTGAGCATGTAGAGCACCGCGCCGGTGCCGGCCTGGGTGGTGAAGGCGAAGATGCCGACGCCGATGAACCCGAAGTGCGCGATCGAGGTGTACGAGACCAGCCGCTTGAGGTCGTTCTGCCCGACCGCCAGCAACGCGGCGTAGATGATGCCGATCACGCCGAGCGCCAGCGCCCACGGCGCGAACCAGCGTGACGCCTCCGGGAACAGCGGCAGGCAGTAGCGCAGGATGCCGAACGTGCCGACCTTGTCCAGCACGCCGACCAGCAGCGCGGCGGCGCCGGCCGGGGCGGCGCCACCGGCGTCCGGCAGCCAGGTGTGGAACGGGAAGAACGGCGCCTTGATCGCGAACGCGAGGAAGAAACCGAGGAACAGCCAGCGGGCCGTGTTGGTGGCGAACTCCGCCTGGCTCAACGTCTGCCAGTCGAACGTCTTCCCGCCGACCACCCAGAGCCCGATCACCGCGGCCAGCATGAACAGGCCGCCGACCAGCGAGTAGAGGAAGAACTTCACCGCCGCGTACTGCCGCTGGTGGCCGCCGTAGCTGCCGATCAGGAAGTACATCGGCACCAGCATGACCTCGAAGAACACGTAGAACAGGAAGACGTCGGCGGCGGCGAACACGCCGATCATCGTGCATTCGAGGACGAGCAGCAGCGCGAAGTAGACCGGCACCGAGCGCTTGGACGACTCGGCGTCGTGCCACGACGCCAGGATCACCAGCGGCACCAGGATCGCGATCAGCATCAGCATGACCAGCGCGATGCCGTCCACCTCGAAGGTGAACCGCACGCCCCAGTTCGGGATCCACGGGTACGACTCGCGGAACTGGAACCGGTCGCCGTCGGCGGAGAAGGCGAACCACATCACCACCGAGAGCACCAGCACCAGCAGCGACCAGCCGAACGCCACCAGCTTTGCCAGGTCCGGCCGGCTGCGCGGCAGCAGGGCCACCAGCAGGGCGCCGACCAGCGGCGCCACGGTCAGCACCGAGAGGAACGGGAAGTTGGACATTATTCGGCCTTACCTCCGTCGTGACTGCGTGGCCCGCCGGCGGGGGCGGCCGCGTTGCTGTCGATCACGCCAGCCACCCCGCCTGCACCGCCAGGAACGCCGCCACCACGAGCAGCGCCCCGGTCAGGATCGAGGTCGCGTACGACCGCACGAAGCCGGTCTGGAGCCGCCGGAGCCGACCCGAGCCCCCGCCCACCGCGGCGGCGAGGCCGTTGACCAGCCCGTCGACGCCCCGGTTGTCGAGGAAGACCAGCGCCCGGGTGAGGAAGACGCCCGGCTTCTCGAAGACCGCCTCGTTGAAGGCGTCCGTGTAGAGGTTCTTGCGGGCGGCGGTGACCGCCACCCCGGCCGGCTGCGGCTCGGTAGCCGTGCCGGTGCGGAACAGGAACCAGGCCAGCCCGGCCCCGAGCACGGTGACGAGGATCGAGAGGATGGTGATCGCGGCGTGCGGGAGCACGCCGTGCGCCTCGCCACCGGCTTCCTCGCCGAGCACCGGGGTCAACCACGACACCACGCTGTCGTTGAGCGTCATCAGGCCACCGGCCACCACCGAGCCGGCGGCGAGCAGGATCAGCGGGATCGTCATCAGCTTCGGCGACTCGTGCGGGTGCTCGATGTCCTCGGTCCACCGCTTCGGGCCGTGGAACGTGAGCACGAAGAGCCGGGTCATGTAGAACGCGGTGAGCCCGGCGCCGAGCAGCGCGGCCATGCCGAACAGCCAGGCCGTCCAGCCCTCCCGTTCGAACGCCGACGCGATGATCGGCTCCTTGGAGAAGTAGCCGGAGAGCGGCGGGATGCCGATGATGGCCAGCCAGCCCATCATGAAGGTCAGCCAGGTGATCCTCATGTACTTCGACAGTCCGCCGAAGCGGCGGATGTCCACCTGGTCGTTCATGCCGTGCATGACCGAGCCGGCGCCGAGGAACATGTTGGCCTTGAAGAAGCCGTGCGCCAGCAGGTGGATGATGGCCAGCGCGTACGCGCCGCCGCCGAGGCCGACGCCGAGGAACATGTAGCCGATCTGGCTCACCGTGGACCAGGCCAGCACCCGCTTGATGTCGTCCTTCGCGGCGCCGATGACGCAGCCCATCAGCAGGGTGAGCGCGCCGACACTGACCACCACGAGCTGGAGCGTGGAGTTGGCCGAGAAGATCGGGTTGGACCGGGCGATCAGGTAGACGCCGGCGGTGACCATGGTGGCCGCGTGGATGAGCGCGGAGACCGGAGTCGGGCCCTCCATCGCGTCCGGCAGCCACGCCTGGAGCGGGAACTGGCCGGACTTGCCGGCGGCGCCCAGGAGGAGCAGCAGGCCGAGCACCAGCACCGTGGTCGAGGTCAGCGAGCCGACGCCGTTGAACACCTCGTCGTACTGGGTGGTGCCGAGCATGGCGAACATGACGAAGATGCCGATGGCCAGGCCGGCGTCGCCGACCCGGTTCATCAGGAACGCCTTCTTGCCGGCCGTGGCCGCGCTCGGCCGGCCGTACCAGAAGGAGATCAGCAGGTACGACGCCAGGCCGACGCCCTCCCAGCCGAAGTAGAGCATCACGTAGTTGTTGCCGAGCACCAGCAGCAGCATCGCGGCGACGAACAGGTTGAAGTACCCGAAGAACCGCCGCCGGCCGTCGTCGTGCGCCATGTACTCCACGGCGTAGAGGTGGATCAGGAAGCCCACCCCGGTGATCAGCAGGACGAACACCGCGGCCAGCGGGTCGAAGAGCAGACCGAAGTCCACCTTCAGGTCGCCGACGGTGATGAACTGCCAGAGGCTCGACTGGACCTGCTTGTTCTCCAGGCCACGCAGTTGAAAGAAGTAGGTCAGCCCGAGCACGAACGCGGCGCCGATGGCCGCCACGCCCAGCCAGTGGCCCCAGCGGTCGGCCCGCCTGCCGAGCAGCAGCAGGACCGCCGCGCTGACCAGCGGGATCGCCACCAGCAGCCAGACGCTGCCGAGCAGGCCATCCGCAGTAGCGAATTCCACAGTCTGTTCCACCGCAGACCCCTCAGTACTTCAGCAGGTTGGCGTCGTCGACGCTGGCCGAGCGCCGGGTCCGGAAGATCGCCATGATGATCGCGAGCCCGACCACGACCTCGGCCGCCGCCACCACCATCACGAAGAACGCCATGATCTGGCCGTTCAGGTCACCGTTGATCCGGCTGAACGTGACCAGGGTCAGGTTGGCCGCGTTGAGCATCAGCTCGACGCACATGAACAGCACGATCGCGTTGCGGCGGACCAGCACGCCGACCGCGCCGATGGTGAACAGCACCGCCGCGAGGATCAGGTAGTTGTCCGGCGTCATTTGTCGGTCCCCTTCAGGGCGGTCTCCTCGGAGGTCAACTCCCGTACCGGCATGATTTCCGGAATACCGCGGTCGGTCAGCCGGCCGTCCGGCAGGCGGGCCGGGGTGGCCACCGAGGAGGAGGTGGCGAAGACGCCCGGACCTGGCTTCGGGCCGGGGTAGTTGCCGGGACGGAACCGCGCCTTCATGGTGGCGACCTGGTCCATCCGGTCCTCCTTGCGCCGCTCCACGTGCGCCAGCACCATCGCGCCCACCGCGGCCGTGATCAGCAGCGCCGAGGTCAGCTCGAAGGCGAAGACGTACTTGGTGAAGAGCAGCCGGGCGATGCCCTGCACGTTGCCCTCGGCGTTGGCCTGCTCCAGCCCGGCCGCCTGCACGCCGTCGAGCGCGCGGTAGAGGCCGGCGCCGACCAGGCCGGCGAACCCGAGCCCGAGCACCACCGCGGCGACCCGCTGGCCGCGCAGCGTCTCGATCAGCGAGTCGGAGGCGTCGCGACCGACAAGCATCAGCACGAACAGGAAGAGCATCATGATCGCGCCGGTGTAGACGATGATCTGCACCATGCCGATGAACGGCCCGGCCTGGAGCACGTAGAACACGCCCAGGCAGAGCATGGTCAGCACCAGCCACAGCGCGGAGTGCACCGCGTTGCGGGCCCACACCATGCCCAGCGCCCCGATCAGGGCCAGCGGGGCGAGGATCCAGAAGGTGACCTCCTCACCCCCGGACACGTCGCCCGCCGCGGCGAGCACCGTAGAAGTGGTCATGCCCCTGCTCCCTCGCCCGCCTCGGCGCGCTGCGCGGCCTGCTCGGCGCCGGGGAAGGTCACGCCGGGGTGCTCCTCTACCTGGTACCGGCCCGGGCCCATCGGCGAGTGCTCGGCGCCGGCCGAGGTGCCCGGGTTGGTCAGCGCCCCGACGTAGTAGTCCTTCTCGCTGTCACCCAGCCGCATCGGGTGCGGCGGCTGCTCCATGCCTTCGAGCAGCGGCGCGAGCAACTGCTCCTTCGTGAAGATCAGGTCCTGCCGGTTGTCCCGGGCCAGCTCGTACTCGTTGCTCATGGTGAGCGATCGGGTCGGGCATGCCTCGATGCAAAGCCCGCAGAAGATGCACCGGGCGTAGTTGATCTGGTAGATGCTGGCGTACCGCTCACCCGGGGAGAAGCGCTGCTCCTCGGTGTTGTCGCCACCCTCCACGTAGATCGCGTCGGCCGGGCAGGCCCAGGCGCACAGCTCGCAGCCGATGCACTTCTCCAGGCCGTCCGGGTGCCGGTTGAGGATGTGCCGCCCGTGGTAGCGCGGCGCCGAGACCGGCGGCTTGAACGGGTAGTCGGTGGTGACGACCTTCTTGAACATGTGCGAGAAGGTGACCCCGAAGCCCTTGAACGTTCCGGTGATCGCGCCCACGTCACACCTCCCTGGATTCGGAGCCGGCGACGACGTTTGCCGGCTCCCGCTCGGCGACCACGCGCTTCGTGCGCGGGCTCGGCGGGACTTGAAGATCCATCGGTGGCAGCGGGAAGCTGCCGTACGGCCGGCTGTCCGCCTGCTCCTGGAGCGACGGCTTCGGCTCCTTCTTGCGGCTCGGCCAGAAGAGCGTGGCCAGCAGCAGCACGCCCGCGCCGATGGCGGTGACGAGCAGCCGGTCCCGGGTCTGCCAGTCCTCGATCGAGCGGAGCCCGGCGAGCACCAGGATCCAGACCAGGTTGATCGGCAGGAGCACCTTCCAGCCGAAGCGCATGAACTGGTCGTAGCGCAGCCGGGGCAGCGTGCCGCGGAGCCAGACGAAGACGAAGACCAGCAGGATCACCTTGCCGAAGAACCACAGCATCGGCCACCAGCCGTCGTTGGCGCCCGACCACAGCGTGATGGGCCACGGCGCCCGCCAGCCACCGAGGAACAGCGTCGTGGTGACCGCGGACATGCTCACCATGGCCACGTACTCGGAGAGCATGAACAGCGCGAACTTGAGCGAGCTGTATTCCGTCATGAAGCCGGCGACCAGCTCCGACTCCGCCTCCGGCAGGTCGAACGGCGCCCGGTTGGTCTCACCGACCATGGCGATGAAGAAGATGATGAAGCTGGGCAGCAGCAGGATCGCGTACCAGCCCGGGGTGGGCAGCTCGAACCCGCCGATGCTCAGCCGGGTGGCGTCGCCCTGCGCGGCGACGATCCCGCTCGTCGACATGGTGCCGGCGGTCATGAACACGGCCACGATGCTCAGCCCCATGGCGACCTCGTAGGAGATCATTTGGGCACTGGAGCGCAGGCCGCCGAGCAGCGGATACGTCGAGCCGGAGGCCCAGCCGCCGAGCACGATGCCGTAGACGCCCATCGAGGAGCAGGCCAGGATCACCAGCACCGCCACCGGCACGTCGGTGACCTGGAGCGGCGTCCAGTGGCCGAAGATGCTCACGCTCGGGCCGAACGGGATGACCGACAGCGCGGTGACCGCGGAGATCACCGAGATGGTCGGCGCGAAGAAGAACACCACCTTGTCGGCGGCGCGCGGGAGGATGTCCTCCTTGAACGCCATCTTCAGGCCGTCGGCGAGCGTCTGGAGCAGACCGAACGGGCCGACCTGGTTCGGGCCGGGCCGGACCGCCATCCGGCCGACCACCCGCCGCTCGAACCAGACGCCGAGCAGCGTGGCCAGCAGGCCGAACGCGAACGCGAAGACGATCTTCCCGAGGACCAGCCACCACGGGTCCTTGCCGAAGTCGGCGAGCGTCGGGTCCTGCGCCGCGAGGACGACGGTATTCACTCGGAGACACCCCCTGCGTTGAGGAGCGGACCCGGACGCGCGGCGGCGTCCGCGGCAACGCGTCCGGCCGGAACGGCCGGCCCGGCGATAGAGCCGGCGGTCACCTTGACCACCCGACCGGACGTCGCGCCGAGGCTGCGCCGTACGGTCGAGCCGGGTGAGTTGGTCGGCAGCCAGACGACGCCGTCCGGCATCTCGCTGATCGCCGCCGGCAGCGTGACCGCGCCGCGGTCGGTGCCGACCGTGACCGGGTCGCCGTCGGCCACGCCGAGCGCCTCGGCGGTGCCCTTGCCCAGCCGGACCACCGGCGGGCGGGCGGTGCCGGCGAGGTGCTCGTCGCCGTCGGTGAGGCTGCCCAGGTCGACGAGCTGGTGCCAGGTCGACAGCACGGCCTCACCCGGGCCGGGCTGCGGCACGGCGGCCGGCTCCACCGAGGGCGCGGACGGTCGAGACGTCCGGGTTCGCGGCAGCGTACCCAGCTCGCGGCGCACGCTCGCCACGTCGCCGGTGCCGAGCCGCACGTCGAGCTGCGCGGCGATCGTGTCGAGCACCCGGCCGTCGGTCATCGCGCCGGTGTCCAGCACCCGCTCGAAGGTCCGCAGCCGGCCCTCCCAGTCGAGGAAGCTGCCGGCCTTCTCGACCACCGGGGCGACCGGGAAGACCACGTCCGCCCGGCGGGCCACCGCGCTCATCCGCAGTTCCAGGCTGACCAGGAACGGCACCGCGTCCAGGGCCTCCTCGGCCCGGCGCGGGTCGGCCAGGTCGGCCGGGTCGACGCCGGCCACCACGAGCGCGCCGAGCTTGCCGTCGGCCGTCGCGGCGAGGATGCCGTCGGTGTCGCGACCGGCCTGGCTCGGGATCGCCCCGGCCGGCAGGTCCCACGCCTCGCCCAGCTCCGCGCGGGCGGCCGGCTCGGTGACCACCCGGCCGCCGGGGAGCAGGTTGGGCAGGCAGCCCGCGTCGACCGCGCCGCGGTCACCCGCGCGCCGCGGCACCCAGGCCAGCCGGGCGCCGGTACGCCGGGCCACGTCCGCCGCGGCGGACAGGCCACCGGGCACCGCGCCCAGCCGCTCGCCGACGATCAGGATCGCGCCGGGCTGGCCCAGCGCCTCGGCCACGGTGGCGTGCTCGGCCAGCACGCTGGCCTCCTCGCCCGGCACCACCCGGGCCAGCTTGGCCCCGAGCTTCTCCAGGCCGCGGGTCGCGAACGGTGCGATCGCGTACACCGTGAGCGTCTTCTTCAGGTACGCCTTGCGCAGCCGCAGGAAGAGGATCGGGCACTCCTCCTCCGGCTCCAGGCCGACCAGCACCACGGCGGGTGCGTTCTCCACGTCCGCGTAGGTCACGTCGGTGGTCCCGGCGACGTTGCTGGCCAGGAAGTCGGCCTCCTCGCGGGAGACCGGGCGGGCCCGGAAGTCGATGTCGTTGGTGTGCAGCGCCACCCGGGCGAACTTCGCGTACGCGTAGGCGTCCTCGACGGTGAGCCGGCCACCGGTCAGCACGCCCGTGCCGGCGCCGGCGTCGCGGGCCGCGCGCAGCCCCTCGGCGGCCCGGGTGAACGCCTCGCTCCAGGACGCCTCGCGCAGCTCACCGGTCTTGTCGTCGCGCACGAGCGGGGTGGTGAGCCGGTCGAACGCGCGGGTGTACTGGAAGCCCCAGCGGCCCTTGTCGCAGTTCCACTCCTCGTTCACCGCCGGGTCGTCGCCGGCCAGTCGGCGCAGCACCTTGCCCCGCCGCCAGTCGGTGCGCTGCGCGCAGCCGGCCGAGCAGTGCTCGCAGACGCTGGGCGAGGAGACCAGGTCGAACGGGCGGGAGCGGAAGCGGTACTGCGCGCCGGTGAGCGCGCCGACCGGGCAGATCTGCACGGTGTTGCCGGAGAAGTAGGAGTTGAACGGAACATCCCCGTCGTCGCCCTCTTCGCCGTACGCGTCGTCCCGGTAGATGTTGATCTCCTCGTGCGAGGAGCGCCCCATCAGGTCGATGAACTTGTCCCCGGCGATCTCCTCGGAGAACCGGGTGCACCGCTGGCAGAGCACGCACCGCTCGCGGTCGAGCAGCACCTGGGTGCTGATCGGCAGCGGCTTCGGGTACTCCCGCTTGTGTTCGTGGAACCGGGAGTCCGTCCGGCCGGTGGACATCGCCTGGTTCTGCAGCGGGCACTCGCCGCCCTTGTCGCACATCGGGCAGTCCAGCGGGTGGTTGAGGAGCAGCAGCTCCATCACCCCCTCCTGGGCCTTCTTGGCGACCGGCGAGGTGAGCTGGGTCCGCACCACCATGCCGTCGGCGACGGTCTGGGTGCAGGAGGCGACCGGCTTGCGCTGGCCCTCCACCTCCACCAGGCACTGCCGGCACGCGCCGGCCGGGGCCAGCAGCGGGTGGTCGCAGAAGCGCGGGATCTCGGTGCCCATCTGCTCGGCGACCCGGATCAGCAGCGCCCCCTTGGGCGCGGTGACCTCGACGCCGTCGATGGTCAGCGTGACGGTCTCGGTCTGCTTGGCTACGTCGGTCATCAGTGCGCCCCTACCAGGGTCTTCTCCGACAGCTTCGGAGCGGTACGTCCCTCGATGTAGTCGAGGTAGTCCTGCTTGAAGTACTTCAGCGACGAGGTCACCGAGCTGGTCGCACCGTCACCCAGACCGCAGAACGAGCGGCCGAGGATGTTGTCGCAGGTGTCGAGCAGGGTATCGAGGTCCTCGTGGGTGCCCTGGCCGGCGAGGATGCGCCGGTAGACCCGGACCATCCAGTAGTTGCCCTCCCGGCACGGGGTGCACTTGCCGCACGACTCGTGGTGATAGAACTCCAGCCACCGGTAGGTTGCGTAGACCGGGCAGTCCTGGTCGGAGAAGATCTGCGTGGCCGTGGTGCCCAGGATCGAGCCGGCCGCCGCCACCCCCTCGAAGTCCAGTGGCACGTCCAGGTGCTCGGCGGTGAGCAGCGGCGTCGAGGAGCCGCCCGGGGTCCAGAACTTCAGCTCGTGCCCGGGCTTCATCCCACCGGCCAGCTCGATCAGCTCGCGCAGCGTGATGCCCATCGACGCCTCGTACTGGCCGGGGTTGGCGATCCGGCCGGAGAGCGAGTAGATCATCGGGCCGGACGACTTCTCCGTGCCCATCGACTTCCACCAGTCCGCGCCGCCCAGCACGATCGGCGGCACGCTGGCGATGGTGCCGACGTTGTTGACCACGGTCGGGCTGGCGTAGAGGCCGTGGGTCGCCGGGAACGGCGGGCGCAGCCGGGGCTGGCCCCGGAAGCCCTCCAGCGAGTCCAGCAGCGCGGTCTCCTCACCGCAGATGTACGCGCCCGCCCCGGAGTGCACCACCAGGTCCAGGTCGAACTTCGAGCCGAGGATGTTGCGGCCGAGGTAACCCTTGGCGTACGCCTCGGCGACCGCGCTGCGCAGCCGGCGGGCGGCGTGCACGGCCTCGCCGCGGATGTAGATGTAGGCCCGGCTGGCCCGGATCGCGTACGACGCGATGATCACGCCCTCGACCAGCGCGTGCGGGTCGTGGGTCATCAGCGGCAGGTCCTTGCAGGTGCCCGGCTCGCCCTCGTCGGCGTTCACCACCAGATAATGAGGTCTTCCCGGCGGTTTTCCGTTTGGCTCTTGCGGGATAAAGCCCCACTTCAGGCCGGTCGGGAAGCCCGCGCCGCCCCGGCCGCGCAGCCCGGAGTCCTTGATGAGCTGGATCAGGTCGTCCGGGTGCGCCTTGAGCGCCTTGCGCAGGGCGGCGTAGCCGTCCAGCTTCTCGTAGGTGCCGAGCCGCCAGGCGTCCGGCGACAGCCAGCGCTTGGTGAGCACCGGCGTGAGCTTGGCCAGCGTCTCCGGCCGAGGCGTGGTCACTTGCGGACCCCCGTTCCGTTCGCGTCCGCCGGGTCGGCGCCGTCGGCGTCCGTACCGGCCTCGGCGTCCTTGAGGTTGCGCTCCTGCGCGCCGGCCGCGTCGCCGGCGGGCTTGCCGTCACCGGCCGGCGGGTTCGCCGCCGCGCCGGCCGCCTCGGCCGCCCGCGCGTCGCGGGACGCCGGGGCCGGGCCGTCCGTGGGAACCTTGGTCCCGGGCGCGTCCGCGACCGGGGTCCGCGCGTCCGGCTGCCGGGTCTCGGCGGTACGCACCTGCGGCGACTTGTCGTCCGGCGCCTTCACGTCCGGGGCGGTGCTGCCGCTGGCCGGCTTCTCCGCCTCGGCCTTCGCCTTGGCCTCGGCGGCGGCCCGGTCGGCCTCGGCCTTGCTGCGGATCGGCGTCTTCGGGTCGTAGCCCGGCACCGAGATGCCGTGCTGCTCGGCCAGCCGCAGGCCGCGCAGGCTCGGCTCGCCCGGCCCGCCGTCGGCCACCGCGCCGTCGCGCTCGTCGGCGAAACCGGCGAGCTGCACGGCCATCTCCTTGAGCGTGCAGAGCCGGGCGCCCCGGGTCGGCATCGGCCGGCCGCCGGCCTGCAACTCCGCCACCACGCCGAGCGCGCCCTGCGGCTCGACGTTGTCGAAGAAGTCGTAGTTGACGGTCATCACCGGGCCGTAGTCGCACGCCGCCAGGCACTCGGCGTGCTCCAGGGTGATCTTCCCGTCGGCGGTGGTCTCCTCGTGCCCGACGCCGAGGTGCTCGGCGAGCGCGTCGTAGACCGCCTGCCCGCCCAGCACGTCGCACATCGTGTTGGTGCAGACGCTGACCAGGTAGTCGCCGGTCGGCTTGCGCTTGTACATGGTGTAGAAGGTGGCGACCGCGCCGACCTGGGCCTTGTTCAGCCCGATCACCTCGGCGCAGAACTCGACGCCGGCCGGGGAGACGTAACCCTCCTCGGACTGCACCAGATGCAGCAGCGGCAGCAGGGCCGAGCGGGACCGGTCCGCCGGGTAGCGGGCGATGATCTCCCGCGCCCGCACGCGAGTCGTTTCGGTAAAGGTCATCGGTCACAACCACCCATCACGGGGTCCAGCGAGGCGCCGCCGGCGATCACGTCGGCGATCAGGCCACCCTCGGCCATCGCCGGGAGGGCCTGGAGGTTGACGAAGCTCGGCTCCCGGTAGTGCACCCGGTAGGGCCGGGTGCCGCCGTCGGACACCGCGTGCACGCCCAGCTCGCCGCGGGGCGACTCGATGCCGACGTACACCTGGCCCGGCGGCACCCGGAAGCCCTCGGTGACGAGCTTGAAGTGGTGGATCAGCGACTCCATCGACTGACCCATGATCTTCGCGACGTGCTCCAGCGAGTTGCCCATGCCGTCGACGCCGATGGCGAGCTGCGCCGGCCAGGCGATCTTCTTGTCGGAGACCATCACCGGCCCCGGCCGCAACCGGTCGAGCGCCTGCTCGACAAGCTTCAGCGACTCGCGGATCTCGGCCAGTCGGACCAGGTAGCGGCCCCACACGTCGCCGTCGGTGTGCGTCGGCACGTCGAACTCGTACGTCTCGTAGCCGCAGTACGGCATGGTCTTGCGCAGGTCCCAGGCGAGCCCGGCGGAGCGGAGCACCGGCCCGGTGATGCCCAGCGCCACGCAGGCGGTGGTGTCGAGCACCGCGACGTTCTGGGTGCGCTCGATCCAGATCGGCTGCCCGGAGAGCAGGTTCTCGTACTCCTTGAGCTTCTTCGGCATCAGCGCGAGGAAGTCGCGGATCTTGCGGATCGCGTCGTCCGGCACGTCCTGCGCCACCCCGCCCGGCCGCACGTAGGCGTGGTTCATCCGCAGGCCGGTGATGGTCTCGAAGATGTCGAGGATGTACTCCCGCTCGCGGAAGCCGTACAACATCATGTTGATCGCGCCCAGCTCCATGCCGGTGGTGGCCAGCCAGACCAGGTGCGAGGAGATCCGGTTCAGCTCCATCATCAGCACCCGGATGGTGGTGGCCCGCTCGGTGACGTCGTCGGTCACCCCGAGCAGCTTCTCCACCGCGAGCGCGTACGCCGTCTCGTTGAAGATCGGCGAGAGGTAGTCCATCCGGGTCACGAACGTCGAGCCCTGGACCCAGTTGCGGTATTCCAGGTTCTTCTCGATGCCGGTGTGCAGGTAGCCGACGACCGAGCGGGCCTCGCGGACCGTCTCGCCCTCCAGCTCCAGGATCAGCCGGAGCACGCCGTGCGTGGAGGGGTGCTGCGGGCCCATGTTGACGACGATGCGCTCGTCGTTGATCGGATCGGTGCCGGAGACGACCTGGTCCCAGTCCCCACCCGTGACGGTGAAGACCTTGCCCTCGGTGGTCTCGCGCTCGGTCGCGTAGTTCGACGTGGTCACTGGTAGGACCTCCTACGGTCCGGCGGGGGAATTTCCGCACCCTTGTACTCGACGGGTACGCCGCCGAGCGGGTAGTCCTTACGCTGCGGGTGCCCCTCCCAATCGTCCGGCATGAGGATCCGGGTCAGGTTGGGGTGGCCGTCGAAGACGATGCCGAACATGTCGTACGTCTCCCGCTCCTGCCAGTCGGCGGTCGGGTAGACGGCGGTGACGCTCGGCAGGTGCGGGTCCTCGGCGGAGACGGCGGCCTCCAGCCGGACCAGCCGCCGGTAGGTCATCGAGGTGAGCTGGTAGACCACGTGCAGCCGGCGCCCGTCGGCGCCCAGGTAGTCCACCCCGGACACCGAGGAGCACAGCTCGAACCGCAGCGACAGGTCGTCGCGCATCACCTGGCAGACCTCGGCGATGCGCTCCGGGCGCACGTGCAGGGTCAGCTCGCCCCGGTCGACCACGACCTTCTCTATCGCGTCGCCGAACTGCGGGTACGCCTCCTCCAGCGCGTCGCGCACCTCGTCGAAGTAGCTCCCGTACGGCCGGGCGGCCTCCCCGATCGGCCGGCGCGGGCGGACCAGGCCGCCGTAGCCGGAGACGTCGCCGCTGCCCTGGTTGCCGAACATGCCCCGGCCGGCCGGGCTGGCCGGCGGGTACTCGGCCGGCGCGGTGGAGCTGGCGCCGACCGGGGTGGTCGGCACCGGCACCCCGCCGTCGTCGTCGCGGTCGTTCGGCGAGGTCATTTCGGTCCCCCCTGCGTCTGGAGGTGGTTCTGCGCCTTCATCCAGTTCTCGATCCGCAGTTGCTCCTCGCGCCCCTCGCGGACGGCCTTGGTCCACTCGGCACGTCGGGCCTTGTCGTTGCGGTACGACGACGGCATCGAGCCGTAGGGCACGACCGGCACGTCACCGCGCTCCTTGCGGGCCTCGAGCATCTTGCGGCCGTTCGGGCCCAGCGGCTCGTACATGATCTTCTCGCGGAGCTTGAGCACGGCGTCGATGAGCATCTCCGGCCGGGGCGGGCAGCCGGGAAGGTACATGTCGACCGGGACGACGTGGTCGACGCCCTGCACGATGGCGTAGTTGTTGAACATGCCGCCGCTGCTGGCGCAGACGCCCATCGAGATGACCCAGCGGGGCTCGGCCATCTGGTCGTAGATCTGCCGCAGCACCGGGGCCATCTTCTGGCTGACCCGGCCGGCCACGATCATCAGGTCCGCCTGCCGGGGCGAGGCGCGGAAGACCTCCATGCCCCAGCGGCCCATGTCGTAGTGCGGGCCACCGGCGGCCATCATCTCGATGGCGCAGCAGGCCAGGCCGAAGGTGGCGCCCCAGACGGACGACTTCCGCGACCAGTTGACCAGCTTCTCGACGCTGGTGAGCAGGACGCCGGAGGGAAGCTTCTCCTCGATGCCCATCTGCTACCTCCTCAGTCCCAGTCCAGGCCGCCGCGCCGCCACACGTAGGCGTAGGCGACGAAGACCGCGACGATGAACATGACCATCTCCACGAAGCCGAAGATCGGCAGGGCGTCGAAGGAGACCGCCCAGGGGTAGAGGAAGATGATCTCGATGTCGAAGACGATGAAGAGCATCGCCGTCAGGTAGAACTTGATCGGGAACCGGCCGCCGCCGACCGGCTGCGGGCTCGGCTCGATGCCGCACTCGTACGCCTCGAGCTTGGCCTTGTTCAGACGCCGGGGGCCGGCGAATCGGGCGGCGGCCACGGAGAACAGCGCGAACCCCGCGGCGAGGGCGAACAGCCCGATGATGGGTGCATAAGGAGAGAGCGTCATCGTTGTCCCCTGCTCGTCCTTCCCTGACCTCGGTGGTTGGCCAAAATCACACTATTCACGTCCCTGACGACAGCGGTCGGTGGGGGTCGATCTCGCCGCTCCGTGGTCGGTCGACCGCGGACCGTTGGTCTGCTACACGGCCGGCGCCACCCTCGTCATGGCGTTGATGACCCGGTCCATCGCGTCCCCGCCGCGCGGGTCGGTGAGGTTCGCCAGCAGCTTCAGCACGAAGCGCATCAACATCGGGTGCGGCATGCCGTGCTTGGTGGCCATCCGCATCACCTCGGGGCGGCCGATCAGCTTCACGAAGACCCCGCCGAGCCGGTAGTAGCCGCCGAAGCGGGCCTTCAGCTCCTGCGGGTAGGCCAGCAGCGCCCGCTCCCGCTCGGCGCCGGCCGGGCGGGCGAGCGCCTGCACGGCGACCTCCGCGGCCAGTTCGCCGGACTCCATCGCGTACGCGATGCCCTCGCCGTTGAACGGGTTGACCATGCCGCCGGAGTCGCCGACCAGCAGCACGCCGCGGCTGTAGTGCGGGACCCGGTTGAAGCCCATCGGCAGCGCGGCGCCGAGGATCGGCCCCTCGGCGTTGGCCTCGTCGGTCATCCCCCAGTCCTCCGGGGTGTTGGCCAACCAGTCGGTGAGCAGCCTGCGGTAGTTGGTCTTGCCGAAGGCCGAGGAGGAGTTGAGCACGCCCAGGCCGACGTTCACCCGGCCGTCGCCGAGGCCGAAGATCCAGCCGTAGCCGGGCAGGAGCGCGTCGTTGCCCTTGGCACGCAGCTCCAGCCACGACTCCAGGTAGTCGTCGTCGTGCTTGGCCGGCGAGCGGTAGTAGCGGCGGACCGCCACCCCGATCGGCCGGTCCTCCCGCTTGGCCATGCCGAGCGCGAGCGGGAACCGGCCGGAGACGCCGTCCGCGGCGACCACCAGCGGCGCATGGAAGGTGGCCGGCTCCTTGCCCGGGCCGACCTCGGCCTGCACGCCGGTCACCCGGTCGTCGGCGTCGAGCACCGGGGTGAGGACGTTGACGCCGGTGCGCAGCTCCGCGCCGGCGGCGACGGCCCGCCGGGCGAGCAGGTCGTCGAAGTCGAGCCGGGTCCGGACCAGGCCGTAGTTGGGGAAGCTGGCCAGGTCGGGCCAGTCCAGCTCCAGCCGGACCCCGCCGCCGATCACCCGCAGGCCCTTGTTGTGCAGCCACCCGGCCTCCGGCGAGGTGTCCACGCCCATCCGGACGAGCTGCCGCACGGCTCGGGGGGTGAGCCCGTCGCCGCAGACCTTCTCCCGGGGAAACTCCGTCTTCTCCAGCAGCAGCACGCGTACGCCGTGCCGCGCCAGGTGGTATGCCGTGGCCGATCCTCCGGGACCGGCGCCCACGACGATGACGTCGGCGTCGTTCTCCACCGCGGTCATCCGCGCCTCCTCCCGCATGCTCGTGAAATGCTTCACAAGCCGATCGGGTTGGAGTCTATGACCGGCGTTACACCTGTATGCGCTGAGGGGGGCCTAACTTCCCGGAAACCGGCCCGAAAGAGGGCGCGGGCCGCTCACGAGCGGGCCGGCGCGGCCGGCCCCAGGCCGGCATCGAGCCGGATCGTCTCGGGCAGGTGGTCGCGCAGCGCGCCGCCGGCCGCACGGTCCAGCGCCGCCAGCACCTCCGCGACCACCTGGCGGACCTCCGCGGGATCCGCGCCGGCCAGGTCACGGAGCTGCGCGATCAGCTCGGCGGCGTCGTCGTCGGTGGCGGCGTGGTCGGGTCCGGTCATGGCCGCGAGCCTACGGCGCACCGCACCCGAAAGTCGGACATTCACGAAATGGCGGGCAGCAGCCCGAGTGATCAGTGCCGGATGGCGCGGTGCAGGGCGACCACGCCCCCGGTCAGGTTGCGCCACGCCACCCGGCCCCAGCCGGCCGCGCCGACCCGGGCGGCCAGGGCCGCCTGGTCCGGCCAGGCCCGGATCGACTCGGCCAGGTAGACGTAGGCGTCGGGATTGCTCGACACGGTCCGGGCCACCGCCGGCAACGACCGCATCAGGTACGACAGGTAGACCGTCCGGAACGCCGCGTTGACCGGGGTGCTGAACTCGCACACCACCAGCCGCCCGCCCGGCCGGGTGATCCGGGCCAGCTCGCGCAGCGCCGCGTCGGTGTCGTTCACGTTGCGCAGCGCGAAGGAGATGGTCACCGCGTCGAAGCTGGCGTCGGCGAACGGCAGGCGTAACGCGTCCCCGGCCAGCAGCGGCACCGCCGGACGGGTGCGTTTGCCCGCGTGCAGCATGCCCAGCGACAGGTCGGCGCCGACCGCGTACGCCCCGGAGTGCGCCAGTTCCTCGGTGGAGACGCCGGTGCCGGCGCCGACGTCGAGCACCCGCTCGCCGGGGCGCAGCCCGAGCGCCGCCCGGGTGGCCCGCCGCCAGGACCGGTCCTGTCCGAAGGAGAGCACCGTGTTGGTCAGGTCGTAACGGGCCGCCACACCGTCGAACATGGCGGCGACCTCGTGTGGTTGCTTCTCCAGGCTGGCGCGCCGGCCCTGGGGGGAACGACTGGTCACCCCTCCACTCTGCCAGCCACGCCGCCCCGGGTACGGCGCGGGGGCGAGGTGGTCGCCCACCTCGCCCCCGGCCGTGTCCGGTGCTCCGGGCTCAGTCCTCGGTGCGCTCGTCGGTCGGCGAGACCAGCACCACCTTGCGACGCCGGGACAGCATCAGCAGCGCCGCGCCGGCGGCGAGCACCACCGCGCCGATCCCACCGATCAGGCCCACCTGCATGCCGGTCACCGGCAGGCCACCGTCGCCGGAGCCGCCACCGCTGCCACCGCCCTCGGTCGGGGTCGGGGTCGGCACCGCGGTCGCGCTGCCGCTCGGGGTCGGCTCGGCCGTCGGCGTGGCGGTCGGGGTCGGCGTCGGGTCCGGGGTCGGCTCCGCGCTCGGGTCGACGAAGACGTCGAACTGGGCGCTGTTGTCGCCGTCGTCGACCTCCGAGAAGGCGCGACGCTGGGCCGAACTGGCGACCCGCGGCGCCTCCTCGGGCGCACCGGCGGCGGAGTCCATGCCCCCGGCGAAGACGAAGCCCGGCCCGAGCAGCTTCTCGGTCACGTCCGCGCCGACCGTCACCTGCACGTCGGCGGTGTAGTACTGGCCGGGCTTGAGCACCGCGCCACGGTCCTGGCAGAGCGCCTGCACGGTGCCCAGGACCTGCTCGACGCAGCCCTCGGGCAGCTCGGCGAAGGTGACGCCGGCCGGCAGCGTGATGCCGTACGTGATGCCGGTGGCCTTGCGGCTGCCGTTGTTGAAGACGGCCCAGTCCAGCGGCACGGTCTCACCCGGCCGGACCGGACGCAGGTTCGCCTCGCCGACGGAGTCGCCGTCGACCTGCACGTCGGCGTACACGTCCTGCACCCAGGTGGTGAGGTCGTAGCCGGGCGCGGTGACGGTGATGTCGTGGTCGACGGAGTCCAGGACGCCGTCGCCGTTGGCCGCGCTGATCGAGACCTTCAGCGTGCCGGCCGCGCCCTTGGCGCCGGTGGAGAAGAGTGGGATGCCGAAGTCCTCGGTGGTGCCGGCGGCCAGGTCGCCGAGCAGGCAGGAGAACCTGGTGCCGGTCACCTCGCAGCCGTCCGGGACGAGCACGCCCACCTTGTGGGGCTTGAGGCGCTTCGTCTCCACAGTGACCCGGACGTCCTTGGCGTCGACGGTGCCGGTGGTGTCTTTCACCTGGAACTTGAACGGCTTGGCCTTGGCCTCGTCGACGCCCTTGGCCAACTGGTAGCTGAGCGGGATGAGTTGAAGCTCCGCCTCGCCCGCGGCCTGCGCCGGTCCGGTGACCGCGCCGAGGCCGGCGGTGGAGAGGAGGGCCACCACGCCGGCGCGCGCCAGCGTGGCTCGGTAACGGTTGGTCATGGTTCCCCCGGGGGTAGGGACGTGCCGATCAGGCACGGGAACGAACGGACGGTACCGGAGCGGCGCGGCGTAGCGCCAGCGCTGGGCGGGTGGGATTCCCGTCTTCCTCGACAAACAGCGGGGGCGGGATGGTCACCCATCCCGCCCCTGCCGCGGTGCGTTATGTGAACGGCCCGCCTGGGCCGATGGAGGACGATCGTCAGGCGACCGGCTTCTCGTCACCCGGGGTCACCAGGACCACACGGCGACGACGGGCGGCCAGGAACAGCGCGCCACCCGCGGCCAGCACGGCCACGCCGACGCCGCCGAGCAGGCCGGCCTGCGGGCCGGTGACCGGCAGGCCACCCTCGTCGTCACCCGAGCCGCCACCGGAACCACCCGGGGCGGCGGCGACCACGACAGCGTACGCGTCGGTGTTGTCGGTGGCGTCGACCTCGACGGGCGTGGCGGCCTCGGCGTTCGCCGGCAGGGCGCTGCGGCCGGGGGTGCGGGCGGTGAGCGACTGGACGCCCAGGGCCTCGACGGTGACCTTGCCGCCGCTCAGGCTGCCGGCCTTGACGTCCTTGCCGACGGTGAGCAGGTGGTAGAAGCGACCACCGGCGATCTGGTCGTCGCCCGGCTTGTCCGTCGACTCCGGAATCAGGTCCAGGTTCTGGTAGGTGCAGACCCGGGAGGACTTGGCAGCGTCGTCCACGCAGCCCTGCTCGGCCTCGGCGAACATCACGCCCTTGGGCAGCTTGACCGCGATCTTCAGGCCGGCCGCGGTGGCGTCGCCCTGGTTCCAGGTGGTGTAGATGAGCTGGGCGGTCTCACCGGCGTGCAGGTCGCCGACCACGGAGATCTTGTCACCCTCGACCTTGACGGCCTTGTCCACGTCGGCGGCGACCACGGTCAGGTCCGGGCCGGTGCCCTCGACCTTGACCTTGACGGTGACCTCGTTGTTGGACTCGTCCGGGTCCGGACCGTCGTGCAGGATGATCGCGCTGATCTCGCCGGCGTCGCCGACCCCGGTGCCCTTGCGCGTCAGCGGGAAGCCCCAGTCGACGTCCGCGCCGGCCTTGAGCGTGTCGCCCTGGATGCCGCAGAGGATGATGCCGTCCTCGCGCTTGTTGCAGCCGGACTCGTCGATGTCCACCTTGGTGGTGTCGAGCTTGCTGATGTCCAGCCCGACGAGGATGCCCTTGACGTCCACCTTGCTCTTGTTCAGCAGGGAGACGCCGGCGGTCTTGCCGGGCGCGCCCACGGCGATCGTGGTGCCGGTGGCCTCGATGGCGAGGTCGGCCGAGTTGGGCTCGGCCATCGCCGGCGCGGTGAAGAGGCCGGCGGCGAGGACACCGGTGGCACCGGCGAGCACGCGACTACGGTTGATCATGGAAGTGGTTCCCCCCGTGGGGTGCAGGAAAGCGTACGGGCGGGGACATTAGCGGTCCACGATCTTCCTCGCCATCCCCTGCGACAGGGGTTCACCACCTGCACACCTAAGGATCGCTTAAAGCTGGTCCGAATTGATCGCTCTTGCTCCCCTGCGCCCCTCCCGGCGGCCGGACGACCGGCCTGCCGGAAGGGCCCTTTCACCCAGCGGTCATCAACCGTTCGGCCGAGTGCCGAGCGTCACCGACCGTGCGGTGACCCACGCGGACGGTCAGTTCACCTCGACCAGCGGCAGCGACCGGCCGGCGCCGCCGCCCGGCAGGGCGATCGACGAGAAGTGCGAGACCACCCGGTCGTCGCTCGGGTCGTCGGCGGGGGTGTGGTGCACCGCGAGCCGGCGGTAGAGCGTGTCCCGCTGGGCCGGGATCCGGTCCGCCGACCGGATCATGCCGATCAGCTCGTGCAGGTTGGACCGGTGCCGTGCGCCGGCCGAGGAGATGACGTTCTCCTCCAGCATGATCGAGCCGAGGTCGTCCACGCCCATGTGCAGAGCGAGCTGCCCGACGTCCTTGCCGGTGGTCAGCCAGGACGCCTGCAGGTGCGGCACCGTCTCGAAGAACAGCCGGGCCACCGCGACCAGGCGCAGGTATTCCAGCGTGGTCGCCTGGGTGCGGCCCTTCAGGTGGTTGTTCTCCGGCTGGTAGGTCCACGGGATGAAGGCCCGGAACCCGCCGGTGCGGTCCTGCACGTCCCGGATCATCCGCAGGTGCTCGATCCGCTCCGCGTTGGTCTCGCCGGTGCCCATCATCATGGTCGCGGTCGACTCCAGGCCCTGCCGGTGCGCCAACTCCATCACCTCGAGCCAGCGCGCGCCGGACTCCTTCAGCGGCGCAATCGCCCGGCGCGGCCGGTCCGGCAGCATCTCGGCGCCGGCGCCGGCGATCGAGTCCAGGCCGGCCGCCTTGATCCGGGCGATCGCCTCGTCCAGGCTCACGCCCGAGACCTTCGCCATGTGCAGGATCTCGCTCGGGCCGATCGAGTGGATGGCGAGCTGCGGGTAGGCCCGCTTGACCGAGGAGAACAACTCCTCGTAGTAGTCCACGCCGTAGTCCGGGTGGTGCCCGCCCTGGAGCATGACCTGGGTGGCGCCCAGCTCGACCGCCTCCCCGCAGCGGCGCAGGATCTCCTCGGTCGGGTGGGTCCAGCCCTCGGCGTGCTTGGGCGCCCGGTAGAACGCGCAGAACTTGCACGCCGTCACGCAGACGTTCGTGTAGTTGATGTTGCGGTCGATCAGGTAGGTGACGATGTTGTCCGGATAGCGGCGCCGCCGCACCGCGTCGGCCGCCTCGCCCAGCGCGTGGAAGGGCGCCTCGGTGTAGAGCAGCAGGGCCTCCCCGGGCGTGATCCGCCCGCCGTCCGCGCCACGCTGCAGGATGTCGTCGATCTCCCGGCTCACCGTCACGCCTCCGAGCCTACGTCGCGGCCCCGACGGCGGACACGCCACTCCGCCGCTCGGTGACGAGGACCCCAGTCGCCGGGTCAGCCCATCCCCGGGCTCGCCACCGGCGGCCCCATCGCCTCCGCCGCCTCCAGCAGGCACCGGCCGTGGGTCACAAGTCAGGCGTCGTAGTCGACCGTCAGCTTGTCCGTCACCGGGCTGGACTGGCAGGTCAACACATATCCGGCGGCCACCTCGTCCGGCTCCAGCGCGTAGTTGCGCGCCATCGTCACCGCACCGTCGGTGACCCGGGCGCGGCAGGTGGAGCAGACCCCGCCCTTGCAGGCGTACGGCAGTTCGCCCCGCACCCGCAACGCCGCGTCCAGCACCCGCTCGTCCCGGCCCATGGTGAAGCTCGACGAGCGCCCGTCCAGCACGATCGTCACCTCGGTGCCGGCCCCGGCGCCGGGCCGCTCGACCGGCCGGCGCGCCGGCTCCGCCGCCGGGTCCACGTGGAACAGCTCGGTGTGCACCGCCCTGTCCGGCACCCCACGCCCGGCCAGCACCGCCTTGGCGTCCTCCACCATGCCGTACGGGCCGCACAGGAACCACTCCTCGATCTCGTCACCCGGCACCACGGTGTCGAGCAGCCGGGTCAACCGGTCGGCGTCGATCCGGCCGGAGAGCAGCGCCGACTCGCCCATCTCACGGGACAACACGTGCACCAGGTGCAACCGGGTCGGATAGCGGTCCTTCAGGTCGGCCAGCTCCTCGGCGAACATCACCGTGTTCGCCGTGCGGTTGCCGTACACCACCGTGAACGTGCTTTCCGGCTCGACCGCCAGCGCGGTCGCGGCCAGCCCGAGCACCGGCGTGATGCCGGAGCCGGCGACCACCGCGCCGTACCGCCGGACCCGGTCCGGGGTGAACGCGGACGTGAAGTGCCCGAGCGGCGGCAGCACCTCGACGGTGTCGCCACCGCGCAGCGCGCCGCAGGCGTAGGCGGAGAAGGCCCCACCGGGGACCTCCCGCACCCCGATCCGCAACCGGCCGTGCCGGGCCAGCTCGTCCGGGGTGGAGCTGATCGAGTACGACCGCCGCGCCTCCTCGGCCTCCGGGTCGTCCGCGACGGCCGGGCGGCGGACCGTGAGGTGCTGCCCGGCCCGGAACGCGAACGTCTCCCGCAGCTCCTCGGGCACCGCGAAGGTGATCGACACCGAGTCGTCGGTGAGCCGGTCGACGGCGGCCACGGGCAACGGGTGGAAGGTCGGCCGACGGCGGACCGGGCGGGTGATGGTGACAGTCACAGCGCCTTCAGGTGGTCGAAAGGTTCGGAGCAGGAACGGCAGCGCCACAGCGCCTTGCAGGCGGTCGAGCCGAACCGGCTGACCTGCGTGGTCTCCGGGGAGCCGCAGCGCGGACAGCGGACCGCCAGGGTCAACGGCACCACCGTGTCGTCACCGCGCCGGGCGGGCGGGGCGATGCCGGCGGCGGACAGCTTGGCCCGGCCGGCGTCGGAGATCCAGTCGGTACTCCAGGCCGGATGATAGACCGTGCGGACCTCGGCGTCCGGATGCCCGGCGGCGGCGAGCGCCCGGCGGATGTCCGCCCGGATCACGTCCATCGCCGGGCAGCCGGTGTAGGTGGGGGTGATGGTGACCACCACCCGGCCGGTGTCCGGCTCCCGCTCGACCGCGCGCAGGATGCCCAGCTCGTCGATGGTGACGACCCGGATCTCCGGGTCCACCACCGCCGCGACCGCCGCCCTGGCGTCGGTCACCGTGGTCACCATGTCGCCCCGGGGTGGGCGCGGTGCAGCACCTGCATCTCGGCCAGCAGGTAGGAGAGGTGTTCGGTGTGCAGGCCGTCCCGGCCACCGCCCGGCGCCCAGCCCGTCTCCGGGCGGGTCAGCGTGGCCTCGTCCAGCACCGCGGCCACGGTGGCGTCGAAGCCGGCCCGCAGGGTGGCCGGGTCGACCGGCGCCGCCGGGTCCGCGACGAACAGCTCGTGGACGTACGGCCACACCTGCTCGACCGCGTCCTGGGCGCGGCGGTGCGACTCGTCGGTGCCGTCGCCGAGACGCCGCATCCAGAGCGAGGCGTGGTCCAGGTGGTAGGCCGACTCCTTGCGCGCCTTCGCGCCGATCGCGGCCAGCCGCTCGTCGGCGCAGCCGGCCAGCGCGGTGTAGAGCGGCAACTGCCAGGCGGCCAGGAAGAACAGCTTCGCCATGGTCACCGCGAAGTCGCCGTTGGGCAGCTCGACCAGCAGGCAGTTGCGGAACTCGCGGTCGTCGCGCAGATAGGCCAGCGCGTCCTCGTCCCGGCCCGTGCCCTCCAACTCCCCCGCGTACGTGAGCAGGAGCCGGGCCGCGCCGAGCTGGTCGAGGGCGATGTTGGCCAGCGCGATGTCCTCCTCCATCTCCGGCGCGCGGGTGGTCCACTCGCCGAGCCGCTGCGCCGCGACCAGCGCGTCGTCGCCGAGACCGAGGGTGAAATCGAACAGGCTGCTCACAGGTGCGACACCCCGTCCGGCACCTCGTAGAACGTCGGGTGGCGGTAGACCTTGTCGGCCGCCGGGTCGAAGAAGGCGTCCTTCTCGTCCGGGCTGGACGCGGTTATCGCGCTCGCCGGCACCACCCAGATGGAGACGCCCTCCTGGCGGCGGGTGTAGAGGTCACGGGCGTTGCGCAACGCCAGCTCGGCGTCGGGGGCGTGCAGGCTGCCGACGTGGGTGTGCGACAGGCCGCGCCGGGCCCGCACGAAGACCTCCCACAGGGGCGAGGACTGGCTGGTCATGCGGGGCTGGTCGGGCATGCCCTCACGGCCCTCGCTCCGCTCGGTGCGTTCGGTCATGCCGCTACCGCTTCCTTCCGGTCCGTCCGCTCCGCTCGCTTCGCGGCGTACGCCGCGGCGGCCTGCCGCACCCATGCGCCGTCGGCGTGGGCCCGCTGCCGGTGTGCCATCCGCTCCCGGTTGCACGGCCCGTTGCCCTTGATCACCCGCATCAGCTCGTCGTAGTCGGGCTGGGTGTAGTCGTACGCCTGGCGGTCGTCGTTCCACCGCAGGCCCGGGTCGGGGATGCTCAGCCCGAGCACCTCCGCCTGGCCGACGCACATGTCGACGAAACGCTGACGCAGCTCGTCGTTGGAGAAGCGCTTGATCTTCCAGGCCATGGACTGCGCGCTGTGCGTGGAGTCGCCGTCCGGCGGGCCGAACATGGCCAGCGACGGATACCACCAGCGGTCGACCGCGTCCTGGGCCATCGCCTTCTGGGCCAGCGTACCGTGGGCCAGCGTGTGCAGGATCTCGTAGCCCTGGCGCTGGTGGAACGACTCCTCCTTGCAGACCCGGATCATGGCCCGGGCGTAGGGCCCGTAGGAGCAGCGGCACAGCGGCACCTGGTTGACGATCGCCGCGCCGTCCACCAGCCAGCCGATGGCGCCCACGTCGGCCCAGGTGAGGGTCGGATAGTTGAAGATCGAGCTGTACTTCTGCCGGCCGTCGAGCAGCAGGTCCACCAGCTCGTCGCGGCTGATGCCGAGCGTCTCGGCCGCCGCGTAGAGGTAGAGCCCGTGGCCGGCCTCGTCCTGCACCTTGGCCAGCAGGATGGCCTTGCGCTTGAGCGAGGGGGCCCGACTGATCCAGTTGCCCTCCGGTTGCATGCCGATGATCTCGGAGTGGGCGTGCTGGGCGATCTGCCGGATCAGCGTCTTGCGGTACGCCTCCGGCATCCAGTCCCGGGGTTCGATCTTCTGGTCGGCGTCGATCACGTCGGCGAAGTAGGTTTCGGCGTCGTCGTCCGGTGGCGGACCGCCCCGCCTGGCCCGCGCCGCCGCCTCGCGCAGCGCCGCTTCCGCGGCCTCCACCTCGCCGAGCAGGCCGCCGCCCGGAGCGTCCTCGGGCGGGGCGAAGTCATTGCCATACATGAAGCCAGTGTTACAGCTCGCGCCGAATGACACCAGAGGGTGTAACAGGATTCCGGAGACACCTTCGGTGAAGGGTCGAACGCGCGCCGTGGTCACTCCCGACCTGCGCAAATGGATGTGACGTCGACCACTTGTCGAAGATGAAACCCCCCAAGGATGGCATAGCGGTTCATTATCCCGCCGACCTGGCGAGTTGCCGGGTGTCGGGATCTGGCGGAAGGCCGGTCCGGAAGTAGACTTCCCCCGGCACACCGATCGGCTGCCGTTGATCGCCACCGTTACGGGCCACCGTCCCCCGGCCCCGCGGCGATCGGGCCGAACACATGCGCAAGCGCCGGTCCCCCCGGCCAGAGATCTGGAGTTCACCCACTCATGCGACCTCGCGTGACCATGGGGCTCGCCGTCGTGGCGGTCCTCGTCGGCGGTGGCCTGCTGGTGCCCGCCGCGTACGCGAAGCTCTCCGGCCCGGCCGGCCTGAGCAGCCTCGGCGGCGTCGGCGCCGGCGCCGAGCAGGTGCCCGCGCCCAGCCCGAGCGCACCGCCGCCCCCGACGCTGGCCGACGCGCCGGTCTCGGTGAACTTCAAGGGCGAGTTCTTCTCCTGGGCGCTGATGGACCGCAAGACCGGAGTCGTCACCGGCGCGAAGAACATGAGCCAGACCAGCTCCACCGAGTCGATGCTGAAGACCTGGATCGTCTCGGACTACCTGCGCCAGCTCGGCGACAAGGAGCCCACCGCCGACTTGAAGAAGGCGGCGAGCGTGGCCATCCGGGACAGCGACGACGACGGCGCGAACCGGGTCTACCGGGCGGCCGGCGGGTCCTACAAGCCGCAGCCCGGCGGCAAGCTCAACCCGGTGCTCCAGCGCGCGGTCAAGATCTGCGGTCTCACCGACACCAAGCCCGGCAACGTGCCCTCGTTCGAGGGCTGGTGGAGCTTCACCCGGATGTCCCCCCGGGACGCGGCCCGGCTCGGCGACTGCATCGCCGACGGCAAGGCCGCCGGGCCGAAGTGGACCAAGTGGGTGCTCGACGAGATGGCGAACGTCCGGGGCAGCATCAACAGCCAGCAGACGAGGTCCGGCGGCGGCAAGTGGGGCATCGTCGACGGCCTGCCCGCCTCGATCAAGTCCCAGGGCCCGGTGAGCATCAAGAACGGCTGGACCCAACTCGTGTACGACGGCAACTGGCACGTCAACTGCCTGGCCGTCACCGACAAGTGGAGTCTCGCGGTGATGATGCGCTACCCGCGCGGCGCCGGCCTGTCCTACGGGTCCAAGGTGTGCGCCAGCGTCGCCACGCAGCTCGTCACCCCGCAGCCCGGGGCCGCGCTCAAGGTGCCGCAGCAGCCGGTCGGGAAGCTCTGATGGCCGGGGCCCGGCGTCGGCCCGGCAGCAGTCACCGCCCGCTCGCGTTCATCGCCGTCGCCGTCGCCCTGGTCGGCCTGCTGCTTCTCTCGCTGCGACTGGTCCCCGGGTCGCCGTTGCGGCAGACCGCCGCCTCGCGTCCCGAGCCGGCCGGCGAACGGTCCACCGCGCAGCCCACCGACCGCAACGCCCGCCCGGAGCCGGTGCCCTCGCCGTCGCTGGAGCCGCTGCCGTTCCAGGCCCAGAATCTCGACGATCTCGACCTCAAGGGCTGGTACGCCTGGTCCGTGCTGGACAAGCGCACCGGTAAGATCATCGGCTCGGCGAACATGAGCGAGACCAGCACCACCGCGTCCCTGATCAAGTCCTGGGTCGTCGCCGACTACCTGCGTCGCAGCGCCGAGGACGGCCGGACGCCGAGCGACGCGAAACTCGCCGACGCCACCCAGATCATCCGCGACAGCGACAACACCCGGGCCCAGCAGTTCTACGAGAGCGTGGGCAGCGCGGCCTCGATCAAACGGCTGATCTCGATCTGCAAGCTGACCGACAGCAAGGTCGCCGCCGACGGCGGCTGGAGCCGGACGCTGCTCTCCGCCCGGGACACCGCGCGACTCGGCCTCTGCATCGACGACGGCCGGGCCGCCGGGCCGAAGTGGACGAAGTGGCTGCTCAACGAGATGCGCCTGGTCCGTGGCGTCGGTGACTTCGGCATCCGCAAGGCGTTCCCGGCCGCCCAGCAACAGAAGATCGCGATCAAGAACGGCTGGATCGACCGGCAGAAGGAAAAGGAATACCACGTCAACTGCCTGGCGATCGGCGACACCTGGACCATGGGCGTGATGGTCAAGAGCCCGTTCAGCGTCGGCGGGTGGGACTACGGCATGAAGGCCTGCGAGCAGATCACCGAGGCGCTGCTGCGCCCGGCGAATTGACCCGCGCCCCGGGCGCTCAGCCCTGGAAGAACTGCGGGCCGCCCGCCGGCAGCGCCGGCACCTCGCCGTACGCGGCGGCCCGGCGGGCGAACTCGCGCAGCCCGGCCACCTGCCGCTCGCCCAACGAGAAGTCGAGCGTACGGAAGTAGGTGGCAAGCGTCGCCGCGTCGAACGGCTCCCACCGGGCCGCCGCCTCGGCCACCTGGTCCAGCTCGGCCAGGCACAGGTCACGCGAGCGCAGGAACGCCTCGTGCACCTCCTTGACCAGGCCCGGGTGGGCGGCGGCGAAGTCGCGCCGGACCGCCCAGACGGCGAACACCATCGGCAGCCCGGTCCACTCGTGCCAGGCCGCGCCGAGGTCGGTCACCGCAAGGCCCTTGCCCGGCGCCTCGTAGAGCGCGCGCAGCGCCACGTCGCCGATCAGCACCCCCGCCTCGGCCTCCAGCAGCATCTGGGTCAGGTCCGGCGGGCAGCGGAAATACTCCGGGTGCACCCCGTAGCGCTCGGCGAGCAGCACCTGGGCCAGCAGCACCCCGGTGCGCGAGGTGGAGCCCAGCGCGACCCGGGCGCCGTTCAGCTCACCGAGCGGCCGGGTGGAGACCATGTTGACCGAGAGCACCGGGCCGTCGCTGCCGACCGCCAGGTCGGGCAGGAGCAGCAACTCGTCGGCGTGCTTCAGGAACTCCACAAGCGTGATGGGGCCGATGTCGAGGTCACCGCGGACCAGGTCGGCGCTCAGCCGGTCCGGCGAGTCCTTGTGCAGGTCGACGTCGAGCAGCGCGCCGGACCGCATCAGCCCCCAGTAGATGGGCAGGCAGTTCAGGAACTGGATGTGCCCCACCCGGGGGCGGGCGATGCGTTCGGCCATGGCCCGACCGTATCCCCGCCCGCACCGGATGAAAGGAGGGGCCCCTTATTAACGCATTCGGTAGAGGAGGGGGCCCCGCTTAACCGCCCACCCCCATCGGGGACGGCGCGGCGGGGTGCGGCGCGGGGGTGGCGGGGGCGCGCTCGGCGCGTACCGCGCGGCGGACCGGCCAGGCCAGCGCTACCACCACCAGCAGGCCGACCACCCCGCAAGCGGCGACAAGCGACCGGGGGTCGGCCACCTCCAGCAGCAGTCCGCCGACCAGGTAGCCGCCCATCCCGGCACCCTGCACCGCCGCGCCGAAGGCCGCGAACGCCCGCCCCCGGGCTACCTCCGGCACCCGACGGGCAAGCAGCAACTGGTCGAAGACGTTGTTGCCGCCGTTGCCCACGCCACCCAGCAGCCAGATCGGCACCAGCAGCCACGCCGACGGCACCGCCGCCGAGGCGAGCACCGCCAGGCAGCAGCCGCCGAGCAGCACCAGCCCGGCCCCGAGCAGCGCGCCGTCGTCGGCGAGCCGGCGGGCGACCCGGGCGAACAGCCAGGCGCCGAGCACGATGCCGAGCGTCCAGGAGCCGGTGACCAGGCCGTACACGATGGTGGAGCTGTCCAGGGTCTCCCGGATGAAGAAGACCTCGATCACGTTGATCGCCCCGACCGCGCCGACCACCGCGGCCACGCTGCCGACCATGACCAACAGCAGCGGGTCGCGCCGCAGCCGCCACCCGGGCGTGGCCGCCCCGGCGACGTCGGCCGCCACCCCACGGCCACCCCGGCGGGTACGGATGAGCAGCCCGGCCACCACCAACGCCAGGTAGCTGACCGCGTCCACGAGCAGCGGCACCCGGGTGCCGAACTGCCCGACGAGCAGCCCGGCCAGCGCGGGCCCGGCGAGCGCGCCCAGGGTGCCGGCGGTCTGGTTGAGCGCGCCGGCCCGGGGCAGGTCCGCGGCGCGGACCATCACCGGCACCAGCGCGGCGAGCACCGGCTGGGTGACCGCGAGGCCGGTCGCGAGCAGCGCCACGAGCGCGACGACCAGGACCGGATCCTTCGCGTACGCCAGGGCCACGCAGATCCCGGCCTGAACGAGGCCGGCGGTGACCAGCAGGACGCGGCTGTCCACCCGGTCGGCGAGGCGACCGGTAAGCGGGGCGAGCGCGACCAGGGGCAGCGTCGCGGCGAGCAGCAGCCCGGAGACGGCGAGCCCACCGGCCCCGGCGGACTGGAGCGCCAGCGTCAGCGCGGTGGCGGCGAGGAAGTCGCCGCAGCTGGAGACGCCCCGGGCGGTGGTGGCGAGCCAGACGTCCGACCAACGCGACGACCCAGGTGTGAAGGACATACTTCGAAAATAATCCTTCACACCTGGGCACGCAAGCCCCGCTCAGTCGATCGGCATCGCCCGGTACTGCACCGCCACCTTCCGCGCCCCGGCCGGCGGGTCCGTGCGGTTCCGCTGCCGGTACGGCGACGTCAGCGCCCGGACCGATTCGTTCAGCTCGGCCAACTCCTCGGCGGTCAGCAGCAGCACGCTGTCACTGAACCAGGTCGCCTCGTACCATTCGCGCGGCTCGTGCGGGGCCCGGCGCATCCAGTCCCGGACCCGCTGCGCGTCCCGGACCAGGTGCGCCTCCACCAGCGCCGCCTCGGCGGCGTGCGTCTCCGGGTCGGCATCCGGCCCCGCCTCGACGGAGTACGACGGGTTCACCGCCTCCCACACCCGCTCCCGCGCGTCACCCCGGCCGGCCGCCTGCCGCACCAGGCCGAACTTCGCCAGCTCGCGCAGGTGGTAGCTGGTGGCGCTGGGCGAGAGGCCGGCGATCTCGGCGCACTCGGTGGCGGTCGCTCCACCCTCCCCGGCGCTGAGATGTTCCATGATCGCCATCCGGGCCGGATGGGCGAGCGCCCGCATCACCTGTGGGTCGCTGATGGTCACCCGATGCTGTTCCGGACGCGCCTCGGTCATGCCCCCATGATCCCGCGTCGACGGGCGACGGACACCCGCGGCAGCGCCGTGGCGGCTCAGGCCACACCGTCTAATTCGGTGGCGGCACCGATCGGCGCCTCCGTATAGTGGTTGACCGCCCGACGGCCGCGGTGAGCATGCACCGCAGCGGACGTCCCCGCGCCGGGAGCAGGCCAACCGCCCCGGACACGCGAGCGAGCATCATGTTGAGCCTGGGAGTTCACCGTGCCCGCAACGCAAAGCGACACCACCAACCTCGACGCCGAACTCGCCACCGAACGCGCCCACCTGGACACCTCCCGCGCCGCGCTGCGCCGGATGCGGGAACGCGCCGAGGCGCTCTTCGCCACCGGCGACAAGGTGGCCGGCGACGCGTACACCGCCGAACAGCTCGGCCGGCACATGGCCCGCCGGGTCAAGGAGCTGGCCGACGACCCGAGCACCCCGCTCTTCTTCGGCCGGCTCGACTTCGGGCCGGACGACCCGGACCACGCCGGGCGGGACTACCACGTCGGGCGGCGACACGTCACCGACGAACTGGGTGAGCCGCTGGTGCTGGACTGGCGCGCGCCGGTGTCCCGGTCGTTCTACCGGGCCAGCGCCCGCGACCCGCAGGGCGTCGCGGTGCGCCGCCGGTTCGGGTTCAACGCCGGCGTGCTGACCAGCTTCGAGGACGAGCACCTCGACCGGGGCGAGGAGCTGGGCACCGCCAGCCGGATCCTCACCGCCGAGATCGAACGCCCCCGCGTCGGCCCGATGCGGGACATCGTCGCCACCATCCAGCCCGAGCAGGACGAGCTGGTCCGGGCCGACCTGGGCGACTCGATCTGCGTCCAGGGCGCGCCGGGCACCGGCAAGACGGCGGTCGGGCTGCACCGCGCCGCCTACCTGCTCTACCTGCACCGGGAACGGTTGCGCCGGTCCGGCGTGCTGATCGTCGGGCCGAACCGGGCGTTCCTGTCGTACATCGCGGCGGTGCTGCCCGCGCTCGGCGAGGTCGAGGTCGAGCAGGCCACCGTCGAGGACCTGGTCGCGCGGGTGCCGGTCCGCGCGGTCGACGACCCGGCCGCCGCCACGCTCAAGCACGACGTCCGGATGGCCGAGGTGCTGCGCCGCGCCGTCGAGGCCCACATCGGTACGCCGGCCGAGCCGATCATGGTTTCGGACGGCTCCTTCCGCTGGCGGATCGGCCTCGACCCGCTGCATCGGGTGGTCGCCGAGACCCGCGCGGAGGGCCTGCCCTACGCCGTCGGCCGGGAGCGGGTCCGGGCGCGGGTGGTGGGGTTGCTGCAACGCCAGGCCGAGGCCCGCCGCGCCGAGTCACCGAGCGACGCCTGGCTGCGTCGGATGAGCCGGATCGGGCCGGTCGCCGACCTGCTCGACGCGGTCTGGCCGGCGCTCACCCCGGACGGGCTGCTGCACCGGCTGCGTACCGACGCGGACGCGCTCGCCGCCGCCGCCGACGGCCTGCTCACCGCCGAGGAGCAGGACTTGTTCCGGGCCGGGAAGGTCGGGCGGACCGCGAAGGCGACCCGGTGGACCACCGCCGACGCGGTGCTCATCGACGAGGCCGCCGGGCTGCTGGAACGGCCCGCAGGCTTCGCCCACGTGGTGGTCGACGAGGCACAGGACCTCTCCCCGATGCAGTGCCGGGCCATCGCCCGCCGCAGCGAGCACGGCTCGCTCACGCTCCTCGGCGACCTGGCCCAGGGCACCGCACCCTGGGCCGCGACCGACTGGCGCGACTCCCTGGCGCACCTGGGCAAGCCGGACGCGGCGGTGGTGCCGCTGAGCGTCGGCTTCCGGGTGCCGGCCGCCGTGGTGGCGTTCGCGAACCGGCTGCTGCCCGCACTCGCCGTCGACGTGCCGGCGGCCCGGTCGCTGCGCCACGACGGCGCGCTCGACGTGCGTACCGTCGAGGACCTGACGGCCGCGACGGTGTCCGAGGTGCGGGCGGCGCTCGCGCACGACGGCTCGGTCGGGGTGATCGCCGCCGACGACACGGTGGACGCGCTCCGCGCGGCGTTCGCCGAGGCGGGCGTCGACACCGCGACCGCCGACGACGTCGAGGCCGCGGCGCGGGTCACGGTGGTCCCGGCGACGCTTGTCAAGGGACTGGAGTACGACCACGTGGTGGTCGTCGAGCCGGCCGCGATCGTGGCCGCCGAGCCACGTGGCCTGCACCGCCTCTACGTGGTGCTGACCCGGGCCGTCTCCCGGCTGGCGGTGCTGCACCGGGAGCCGTTGCCCGCCCCGCTGGCCGGCTGACCCGCCGGCGTGCGCGTTCGCCCGCGCCGGCTTCGACGTGTTGAACAGCACCGCCCCGGCGTACACCCGATCCCCGGACGCCGCCGGCCCCAGCGGGGCGGGCGGCGACGGCGGCTGCGCGCCCTGGGGCGGCAAGGCTGGCATCGGCACGGTAGACAGGGACGGCAAGCCCCGTCGTCCGAGGAGCCACGATGATCCTGGCCCGCGCCGAACAGGTCAGCCGCCGCTACGGCGAGGTGCTGGCACTGGACCGGGTCGACCTGACCGTCCGGGCCGGTGAGCTGGTCGGTCTGCTCGGCCCGAACGGCGCCGGCAAGAGCACGCTGATCAACCTGCTGGTGGGGCTGCGCCGCCCGACCGCCGGCCGGGTCGAGCTGCTCGGCGGCGACCCGCGTGACCCGGCCAGCCGGCGGCAGCTCGGGGTGACCCCGCAGGAGACCGGCCTGCCCGGCACGCTGCGCGTCGGCGAGGTGGTCGACTTCGTCTCCGCGCACCACCCCGACCCGGTGCCCCGGGGCGAGCTGCTCGACCGCTTCGGCCTCACCGACCAGGTCCGCCGGCAGACCGGCGGCCTCTCCGGCGGGCAACGCCGCCGGCTGGCGGTGGCGCTGGCGTTCGTCGGCCGGCCCCGGCTGGTGCTGCTCGACGAGCCGACCACCGGGCTGGACGTGGAGGCACGGCACGCGCTCTGGGAGTCGATCCGCGGCTTCCACGCCGAGGGCGGCACCGTGCTGCTGAGCAGCCACTACCTGGAGGAGGTGGAGGCGCTGGCCCAGCGGGTCGTGGTGATCGGCCACGGTCGCGTGCTCGCCGACGACTCGGTGGCGGCGGTCCGCGGCATCGTCGGCGTACGCCGGGTCAGCCTGGTCGCCGACGACCTGCCGGCGCTGCCCGGAGTGGTCGCCACCGAACGCAAGGACGGGCGGGTCCACCTGCTCACCACCGACGCCGACCAGCTCGTCCGGGACCTGGTCACCACCGGTGCGACGTTCCGCGACCTGGAGGTGCGCCCCACCTCGCTGGAGGAGGCGTTCCTCGCCATCACGGCCGACGACCGGCCCGCGTCCGCAGCCGCCTAGGAGACCGCCGTGCCGCTCACCCTCGTCCACGCCCGCTACCAGCTCCTGGAGATCATCCGGATTCCGGTGGCGGTGGTCGGCAGCGCGTTCTTCCCCGCCGCGGCGATGCTCTTCTTCGTGGTGCCGTTCGCCGGCGACGACCCCACGGCGGCCACCTACGCCACCGCCGCGATGGTCACGTTCGCGACCATGAGCGCCAACATCTTCCAGTACGGCGTGGGTGTCGCCGAGGACCGTGACCAGCCCTGGAACCCGTACACCCGGACCTTGCCGGCCGGGCCGGCGCCGCGGCTGGCCGGGCGGATCCTGGCCGGCCTGGTCCTGACCTACCTGTCGATGGTGCCGGTGGTGGTGATCGCCGCGGTGGCCACCGCGGCCCGGGTGACCGCGGCGCAGTTCCTGCTCGGGCTCGGCGCGGTCGCCGTGATCTCGGTGCCGTTCACCCTGCTCGGCCTGGCGATCGGCTATTCACTGCCGAGCAAGGCCGCGATCGTGGTGGCACAGGTGCTCTTCTTCCCGCTGGCCTTCGGCGGCGGCCTGCTCTCCGGGCCGGACGACGCGCCCGGCTTCGTCCGGGTGGTCGCCCCCTACCTGCCGACCCGGGGCGCCGTGGAGCTGATGTGGGCGGCGGTCACCGGCTGGCAGCCCGACCCGAAGGCGCTGGTGATGCTGGTGCTCTGGGTGCTGGTGCTCGCCGCCGTCGCGGGTTGGGCCTACCGGCGGGACGAGGGACGCCGCTTCACCTGACCAGTTGTCCGGTTCCGGCCCGCTGGCCGACCGCACGGTGCCACGATGCCGGCAGGGCGGGCCGGCGTGGCCGCTCCCGGCGAGAGGGGTCACCGTGAACGGTGTCGAGCCCGGCACACCCTGCTGGACCGACCTGGCCACCCCCGGCCTGGAAGACGCGAAACGCTTCTATCCGCAGCTCTTCGGCTGGACCGGCCGGGTTTCCACGGTGCCGGACGCCGGCGGCTACACCGTCTTCCTCAAGGACGGCAAGGCCGTCGCCGGGGCGGGCCCGCCGGCAACCGACGATCAGGTGCCGATCTGGTCCACGTACGTGGCGACCGACGACGCCGACCTGGTCGCCACCCGGGTCGAGGCGGCCGGCGGGCAGGTGCTGGTGGCACCGTTCGACGTCAGCGGGCAGGGGCGGATGGCGGTGCTCGCCGACCCGGCCGGCGCGGTGTTCAGCGTGTGGCAGCCGATGGCGATGCGCGGGGCGGAACTGTTCAACGCGCCCGGCGCGATGTGCTGGAACGAGTTGGTCACCCCCGACCCGGACCGGGCCCAGGAGTTCTACGCGCTGGTCTTCGGCTGGCACGCCGAGGAACGGCCGGCCGGGTCGATCCCCTACGTCGGGTGGCGCTGCGGCGCCCGCATCATCGCCGGCATGCTGCCGCGGGCCGAGCCGCTGCCGGCGGATCTGCCCGCGTACTGGACGGTCTACTTCGCGGTGGCGGACACGGACGCCACCGCGGCGCGGGCCGCCGAGTTGGGCGGCACCATCCTCGTCCCGCCGAGGGACAATCCGGCCGGCCGCTCGGCGGCCCTCCGCGACCCCCAGGGCGCGCTCTTCTCCATCTCCACCCTCCGCTGACCGCCCACCCCACCCCTTCTCTCCGCCCTCTTTCACGGAAAGAGTGCTCATCGCACCGGGGATGGGCACTCTTTCCGTGAACGAGGGCACGACCGGGCGTGGGGTGGGTGGGGGTCAATGGGGGCGGACGGGGACCACCAGGGGGCCGTGGTCGCCGGGGATCACCCGGACGTGGGCGCGGTAGTGGCGGGCCAGGAGCTGCTCGGTGAGCACCTCGGCGGGCGGGCCGGCGGCGGCCACCCGGCCGTCGGCGAGCAGCACCAGGCGGTCGGCGTACTCGCCGGCGATGGAGAGGTCGTGCATGGTGGCGAGCACGGTCAGGTCGTGCTCGCGGCGGAGCTGGTCGACCAGCTCCAGCACCTCCTGCTGATGCCCGATGTCCAACGCGCTGGTCGGCTCGTCCAGCAGCAGCAGGGTCGCGCCCTGCGCCAGCGCCCGAGCCAGGAACACCCGCTGCCGTTCCCCGCCGGAGAGGGTGGCCAGCTCGCGCCGGCCGAAACCGGCCAGGTCGAGTCGGTCCAGCACCTCGTGCACGGCGGCCAGGTCGGCGGCGGACTCCCGGCCCAGCGGCGGCATGTAGGGCGTGCGCCCCAACAGGACGTAGTCGAAGACCGACATGCCGGCCGGCACCACGGGTGACTGCGCCACGGTGGCCACCACCCGGGCCCGGTCGCGGCGGCGCAGCGCGCGGATCGGCGTACCGAAGAGGGAGACGGCGTCCGGCGCGGGCAGCAGGCCACCGACGGCGCGCAGCAGGGTCGACTTGCCGGCGCCGTTCGGGCCGATCACGGTGACCCACTCACCCACCGAGACGGTCAGGTCGACACCGGCCAGGACCGGGTTGCCGCCCAGCTCGACCCGCAGGTCCCGGACCTCGACGGCGGCGCTCACGCCGCACTCCTGGCTCGCGACTGCGGGGCTCGCAAAC